>JAGYNW010000044.1 GCA_018399915.1 Candidatus Omnitrophota bacterium | reverse complement strand
TTATCACGCATACAGGGATTGTCGCGCCCTTGCAACGATCCAATATTGACACTGATGCCATCATCCCGAAACAATTTCTGCGCAAGATTGAACGGACCGGTTTTGGTACCCACTTGTTTCATGAATGGCGCTATTTGGATTACGAGGGTTCGCGCGAAAATCCGGATTTTATCCTGAATAAGGAAGGCTACCGGGAGGCTACCATTCTGTTAACCGGTGAAAATTTCGGCTGCGGGTCCAGTCGTGAACACGCGCCTTGGGCTTTGAGCGGATTCGGGATCAAGGCTGTCATTGCTCCGAGTTTTGCCGATATCTTCTACAATAATGCCTTAAAAAATGGTATATTATTAGTTAAGTTAACTCAAAGTGAGGTAGATGAACTTTTTGCCGAGTCACAAAAAGAAAGATTGCAGGCAACTATTGATCTTGCAAAACAAGAACTGAAAATGATCAGCCAGAAGAAATTTAGTTTTCCGATCGATGCTTTTGCCAAGGATTGTTTGCTCAAAGGTTTAGACCAGATTGATTGGACCTTGCAATTTGAGGATAAAATTAATAAGTACGAAGAAAATCTTTTAAAGACCAAACCCTGGCAGATCTAACAAAGGATTACGCAGATGGCACGCAACACATTCGGCAATGTTTTTAGTATTACCACTTTTGGCGAAAGTCACGGAAAAGCGATCGGCGTCATCATTGACGGCGTGCCTGCCGGTATTCCCTTGACTGAATCCGATATCCAGTTTGATTTGGACAAACGGCGGCCTGGACAAAATTCCCTGACCACCCAAAGAAGCGAAGCGGACAAAGCTGAGATCCTTTCCGGTGTGTTTGAACGTAAGACGACCGGCACACCGCTTTGCATTCTGATCGCTAACACTGATCACCGATCCGGTGATTATTCCGCCATCCAAAACGTCTTCCGCCCGGGGCACGCGGATTACACTTTTTTAAAAAAATACGGCCTCAGGGATTACCGGGGCGGCGGTCGTTCCTCTGGAAGAGAGACCGCAGCGCGGGTAGCAGCCGGCACCGTTGCCAAAAAGATTTTAAGAGCACACAACGCGAATGTCATTGCCTATACGCTGGCGGTTGCGGATATCTACGCGCAAAAAGTGGATTATTCGGTCATTGAAAAAAATCCCGTGCGTTGTGCGGATTTGACAGCCGCGGAACACATGATCAAAAAGATTGAAGAGGCACGATTAGCTAAAGATTCCGTTGGCGGCATTATTGAAGCTGTCGTGCATGGCTGTCCTGCCGGATTGGGAGAACCGGTTTTTGATAAACTTGAAGGCCTGTTGGGACACGCGCTTTTGTCAATCGGCGGCATTAAAGGCATTGAGTTTGGTTCCGGCTTTCAGGCCGCCAAAATGAAAGGTTCAACGCATAATGATAAATTTTATCTAGATGGTGACCGTGTGCGCACGACCAGCAATCACGCAGGCGGTATTTTGGGTGGGATATCTACGGGGGAGGACATCAAATTACGTGTTTCTGTCAAGCCGACATCCTCGATCGGTCAGTTACAAAACACAGTCACGACCAATTTGGAAAATACCACGATTGCTATCGAGGGAAGGCACGACCCCTGTCTGTGCCCGCGTATTGTGCCTGTCATCGAAGCCATGATCGCCATTACCTTAGTGGACTGCCTTTTGCTTCAAAAGACACTACAACTCCCGCCATCCCAAACACCTGAGCTATAAAAATAAGGATAGAAAAAAGGTCATGCCATCACAAAAAGAAAAATTAGAAGAGCATACCCCTAAAATCATTTTGGTAACCGGGTGTTCCAGCGGATTTGGACTCTTGTTTTGTGCGCGGTTGGCTGCCAAAGGACACACGGTTATCGCGACCATGCGGAATCTTCAAAAAAAGGACGCGCTTCTCAACGAAGTGCATCGAAGAGGGGGTATCGTAGACTTGCAAGCCCTGGATGTAACCGACATCCATTCGATTCATAAAATTATAGACTACATTCAAGATCATTATCAACGATTGGATGTCCTGATCAATAATGCGGGATACGGACTCGCGGGTTTTTTTGAGGATCTCAGTGACAGCGAGATCCGAGGGATAATGGAGACGAATTTTTTCGGTGTCATGAATGTATCCCGTCAGGCACTGCCACTACTGCATCAAAGCCGGAAAGCCAGGATCATCAATATTTCCAGCGTTTCAGGATTCACTACATATCCCTGTTTTGGCGCCTATAATGCCAGTAAATGGGCCTTGGAGGGCATGAGCGAAAGCCTGATGTTCGAACTTAAACCCTTTGGTATTGATGTTTTATTGGTTGAACCCGGAACGTACCGAACAGAAATTTTTTACGCCAACCGCAAGTATGCTGCACGGTTTAATGATCCTCAAAGCCGATATTACGGGTATTCTCAAGCCCTTAAAGAACTGGTCGACGACAATTTAGCCAAAAATAAGAGGGACCCAGAGCAAGTCGCCATTCTTGTTGAACAACTTATCCACTCTCCGCACCCGCGTTTTCGCAATATTCCCGATTTTCCCAGCCGCATTCTTTATTGGACGCGCAAATGCCTACCTTTTTCATTTTTTAGCTGGTTAATACAAAATATCAGCAAAATATATTACAAAAAATATGGCTGACCAATTTTTTTAAACCTGTCTTGACAAGAAATCTAATCTAGGCTACTATACCGCTGTCTTTTTCATGTTCACAGAAAATTCACAAAATAATTGAGAAAAATTCACAAGCCAATCGTGTAAAATTCATTAACCTATCGTAATGCGATTCACTAGGTAAAGGACCACTATGACGGAAAATTTTTATTTTCTCTTAATCGGCGGGTTAGGTTTCTTTTTTTTCGGCATGAAAACCATGTCCGAAGGTTTGAAAAATGTTGCCGGCGAACGTTTGAAGAATTTCTTGCATAATGTGACCAAACATCCCTTGATAGGGATATTTGTCGGCGCCACCGTAACCGCTTTGATCCAATCCTCAAGCGCCACGACAGTTATGGTTGTCGGTTTTGTTAATGCCGGGTTGCTTGTCTTAAAACAAGCGATTTATGTTATTATGGGCGCCAATATCGGTACTACCTTTACGGCCTGGTTGGTTTCTTCCATGTCGATCTTTAAAATATCCTCATACGCATTACCCGCGGTCGGCATTGGATTCGCCTTGATGACCTTTTGCCATAAACGCAAACATCAATCGACTGGTCAGGCTATTTTGGGTTTTGGACTGCTGTTTATCGGCCTGCATTTCATGAAAGATGCCTTTCACCCGTTACGAGATAATGAAACAGTCCGTCAAATGCTTATCGCTTTTAGTCAAAATCCCTGGCTTGGTGCATCCATCGGAGCGGTTTTTACTGCTGTCATTAACAGCTCCAGCGCCTCGATCGCGATCGTTCAGATGCTGGCATTTAACGGCGTTATCAGTTTTGAATCCGCCATTCCTTTGATTTTAGGGAGTAATATCGGGACCACGATTACCGCCCAATTTGCCTCTTTGACCACAAACCTGAACGCCCGGCGGGCAGCCATGTCCCACACCATTTTTAATGTGCTGGGTGTAATTATTGTGCTGATATTGATCTCTTTTGGACTTATCGGCAAAATGATCTCCTGGTTCCCGACAAAGATCACCCCACAAAACATTATGGTCTACATCGCGATATCGCATTCAATTTTTAATGTAGGCAACACCATTATCTTCTTGCCATTTATTAATATACTGGAAAAAGTCAGCATTTGGGCTGTCCCCAAGAAAAAGGATTCGATTGATTTTGGCACACAATATCTGGAAAAACATTTATTGGAGACACCTTCATTGGCGCTTGAACAGGTCCATAAAGAGACCGTGTATATGTTGACCATCGCGCGTAAAGCGGTCGAGCAAGCCAATGCATTTTTTCTGGATCATGATATGAAAAAGATCAAAAAAGTCAGCGAACTGGAAGACGTGACTGACGGGCTGCAATCTGATATCACGCAATATATCGTGGATTTATCTCAACGGGAACTCAACTCTAAACAATCCCAGGAGATCCCTGTTCTGATCCACACGGTAAATGATATTGAACGTATAGGCGATCACAGTCAAAACCTTGTTGAATTGATCCGTAGAATTATTGAAGATAAAGCCAAGATCAGCGCGGAATCTGAAGAAGAGATCACAACCACTTGGGCTCAAATTGCCGATATGTTTGAAGAAACCATCGAATCTTTAAAAAATAATGACATGCAATTGGCACGACAGGTATTGCAAAGGGAAAAGGTCATTAATGATCTGCAAAACAAGATCAAACAAAAACATGCTGTCCGTGTCAGCCTTGGGAAGACCAGCTTAAGTCTGGATTTCAACATTGTTGAACTCATCGACAATCTGGAAAAGATAGGCGACCGCCTGACAAATATTGCTCAAAGTGTTTTGATCAAAATGCAGTGGAAGACGGAAAAACATATTTACGATCAAGACGATATGCCTGCCGTGGTGAGTTGAGTCTCCACACATGTTTTCGCATGGATCACATGCGGTTTTGAAGGAATTCCTCTTTGGTTTCACATTGCAGATACGGATTGGTTTTCATTTGCCCGGCTAATGTATCATAAGGTTTTGGTCCATATTGATGCCCTGTAAAAATAAAAGTAGAGGGAGGCAGCTTTTTGATCACATCGTTTAAAGTATGATACATGGCCTCCGGGTCTCCACCGGTTAAATCACATCTGCCACAGCCGTTGATAAAGACGGTATCACCTGTTAAAAGTACATTTTCATAACTAAAACATTGACTGCCTGGTGAATGCCCGGGTGTATGAAGGCACTGAATGGAGATTTGGCCTATGGAAATCATGCTATCCGGCGCTACCTTAATAAGATTTTTATGCTCAGGCATATAATCAGGATGTTCCTTTTCAGAAATATAGGCCGGTATGTTCAAGTTATCCAGAAAAGGCATTAGCGCGTTAACATGATCCACATGACCATGGGTTAAAAGCACAGAGACGATCTTATAACCGTTCTTTTGGGCGCGCTCGCTGATGGCCTCGGCATCCCAGGCCGGGTCCACGATGGCAACCTCACGGCTTTGCGCATCACCGATAAAATACATGTAATTGCCCCACGGTCCCAGTAAAAATTGATCAAGGATTAGATTTTCCGGTAAATTCATCTAAAACTCCTTATGTTTTTTTTATTTGAAAATTTTATTTCACTTATCGCTTAAGAGTTACGATTGTATAACAATTTACTTTAGATGTCTAATGTTCTTGATAAATGTTGTTAATAATTTTAAACAGATATGGCACATCGTACGGAGAAACCATTGCTTTATGAGAATCCTTGTATTATAATGCCAAAGTTCTTTATTAATAAAATCTTAATAATAACGATCTTGCTGATCAATAAATCGAGAAAGCCCATACCATGTATCAACCATTACCCGGTTCCCGAAAAATTTATAAACAAAGCGAACACAACCCTGACATCCGGGTACCGTTCCGACAGATTAATCTTTCCGACAAGGAACAGTCACAGATTGAACTCTATGACACCTCGGGTCCGTACACAGATCCTTTAGCCCAGATCGACCTTGAGCATGGTTTGCCAAAGATTCGAGCCCACTGGATCAACCAAAGAGCGGATGTTGACGAATATCCGGGTTATCGGCAGGCGCAAACCGGCCGGACGGTAACACAGCTTTATTACGCGCAAAACGGAATTATTACACCGGAGATGGAATTTATCGCGATCCGTGAACAATGCGAACCTGAGTTCGTGCGTGAAGAAGTAGCCAACGGCCGCGCCATTATCCCTTGCAATATCAATCATCCGGAATGTGAACCCTGTATTATCGGGCAAAACTTTTTGGTCAAGATAAATGCGAACATTGGAAACTCTTCGCTTTCTTCTACTATTGAGGAAGAAGTCGAAAAAATGATCTGGGCGATCCGTTGGGGTGGTGACACGGTGATGGATCTTTCCACCGGTGCCAATATTCACGAAACGCGCGAATGGATCATCCGCAATTCACCTGTTCCGATTGGAACGGTACCGATCTACCAAGCCCTGGAAAAAGTTAATGGAAACCCGGAAGACCTCAGCTGGGAACTATATAAAGAAACCCTGATTGAACAAGCACGGCAAGGAGTTGATTACTTTACCATACACGCCGGAGTCTTGCTGGAAAACATCGCCTATGCCCACAAGCGAAAGGCCGGGATCGTATCCCGAGGGGGATCTATCCTGACGAAATGGTGCCTGACCCATGAAAAAGAAAATTTTCTTTACACTCATTTTGAAGACATCTGCGCGATTCTTAAGCAATATGATATCGCTTTTTCTCTGGGTGATGGGTTAAGGCCCGGTTGTATCGCGGATGCCAATGACAAGGCCCAGTTTGCGGAATTAAAAGTTCTCGGAGGACTCGCGCAAATCGCGAAAAAACATGCGGTTCAAACAATGATCGAAGGCCCCGGCCATGTTCCGTTAAATCTGATTCAGGAAAACATGACTAAACAAAAAGAATTTTGTCATGATGCCCCATTTTACACACTTGGCCCCTTGACTACTGATATTTCTCCCGGATATGATCATATTACTTCAGCGATCGGCGGAGCGATGATTGCTTGGCAGGGAACCGCGATGCTTTGCTACGTTACACCCAAGGAGCATCTTGGCCTACCGAATAAAAAAGACGTCAAGGAAGGGATCATCGCCCATAAAATCGCAGCCCATTCTGCAGATCTAGCCAAAGGACATCCCAAAGCTATTGAGTGGGATAATGCGATCTCCCAGGCGCGTTTTGATTTTCGATGGCAAGATCAATTCCATCTGACCATTGATCCGGACACTGCGCAATCTTATCGGAATGAATATTTGCAAAAAAAAGGAATGCCCTGCGAAGACCATTGTTCAATGTGCGGGCCCAAATTTTGCTCCATTAAAATCAGTAAAGAATCCCGCCAAATCCAACCACGCACGAGTTCAAAATAGTCAAAATTTTTTTGTCTTAGGTGGCAGAAATTTCGAAAATATGAGCATGCCGGGCCATAAAGGTATCCACTTTTTCCGATATCTTTTGAAGTTCTACCAGCATTTTTTCTTTATAATCATGGGAGTCTTGCAAGAGTTTTGGGATGAATTGGTGGTAATATTCAATGCCGTCTAAAATGTTTTTTTTGATTTCATTCAAGGCCGCAATCTGTTTAACGGAAGGTTTGCATGAACACTGAAGGACCTCTCTAATAAAATGGTCGATGGTCATTTGTAAATCTTTGATAAACATATTATGATTGGCCGTTTTATTCAGTAAATTGGCGCGACCGTAAATGTGGTCAACCATGTCTGACAAAGAAACCACACTCGAAAACTCCGCGATGGATGGTCCCGGACAAATGGCAGGGTAAACGTTGCTGGTATCGGGCAGAATTTTATGTGTGAGCACGGCACATCCGCCAAGGTCATGACATATACAAGCTTTTTCCGTTACCTTCTTGTATGCTTTCTCAAATTCTTCAGCTGGCAGATCTAATGTCTTTAAATGCGCGATTTTCCGTGATTGGTATTGTTGGGACGCCACACAAATCGGAAGTTCCGTAAACTCCGTATTGAATGTTAAGTGTCCTTTAGGACAGGGGCTTCCTGGCTTTCCTTCGGCAATACGTTCCTTTTTTTTCAGCTCGCTTGCTGCATTCTTCAAGTTATTAAAAGGAGCCCCAATGGGAGATACATCGCTCAAAAAAAGATCTTCGGGTCCTGCCGCGCAAAGCTTTTGCAATGTGACCTCATCAACCGAGACTGCCTCAGGGACTAACAAAAAGGCTGTGCCCCATCCGGTAGCATTAACTTTATATGCGTCAAAAAGCAACTTATTTTCATAGGCTGACCCAATGCCCCCCTGCGCCGTGAAGCGCGTCGTAGGTGGCTCTTCAAAAACCTTACGGTCTTTTTCAGACAAAGCCTTGTTGTATGTTTTATGAATAACCGCTATCAATTCATCACGTTTCCTTTTAAATTCATCAAGGATCGGGCCGATAAGAAACCCTTTGGACGGGAATGCATGTCCGCCGCAATTAAGCCCGGATTCCACGCGATATTCGGAAACCCACAATCCTTTTTTGGCAAAGAATTTGCCCTGAATCAAAGAAGAACGATAATCACTGACCTTTAAGATAATCTTTTTTTTGATAAAACCTTTTGCGTTGGCGTAAAAATCCTCGAATTTCTCGACATAACTGTACAACTGACGGTTGAGCCCTGCGGAAAAAACAATGGCAGACTCTAGTTTGCTTTTGGCAAACCCTCTTAAGGCAGAAAGCGCATCAGAATATTCCGGGGGCAGTTCTTTCTGACCCTGATAGTTAACTCTATCCAGTTTCGTCATAATATTGACATCAATACGGCCGGGGCGCATCCAGGAACGCAGGTCTTTTTGGATCCTGGCTTTTTCTTCGGGATCTGTTTGAGTCAGCATCTTCAGGTAAGCTTTCTTTAATGGGCTGGCATCATCAAGGAGTTCAAAATATTTTGTGATTTCCGAGCCCGGCTCAAATTCCGAATTCTTAACTGCCGCAAACTTCATGGCAACAATATCATCGACCAGATTAAGATAGGCCGTGATGCGCCGCGCCCTGTGATCTTCATCGGTCTTGCGGATCGGTTCATAAGCCAGATCCATTTGTTCACAATAAAATTCACGCATTTGTTCGATTAGGGTATCATCTACCAGGGAAATAACTGAGGAGATGCCGTACTGAGCGACTTTAATCGGTGTATCTATGGTAAAACTGGTTCCCATAACTGGTATATGAAATGTATGGATATCATGCATAAATAATCTTTCCTTTAGAATTTTTCAAAAATAAACATTCTTATCTTATAACCTTTTAACAGGATTTCAAGGGTTTTTATTTTTAAGATTATCTTTTTACCATATTCTTGTTGACCTAAAATAAGGTATCAGGCATAATTGACGCAAGAAAATTAATCAGACCTTTAGATAGGCTGGCATTGAATTCTTCAGAAGATTGTATTACAATACAAATTCCTATTAATAAAGTCAATAAAACTATGCCAACAGATATTTACCAGAATTTGATCGAATTATCCCTTAAAGGGCCTCTTAAGGATAACCACACATGTTATCAGATCCTTGATCCCGAGAAGACAGAGCTGTTACCTTTATTGCAATCTGCCTATACGCTTCGCAAACGCTTTTGCGGCAATAGCGTTAAGATCCATATTCTAAACAATGTGCAAAACGGTTTATGCAAAGAAGACTGCCAGTACTGTGCCCAAAGCCGTGACTCCAAGGCCTCAATCGAAACCTATCCCATGAAATCTGATGAAGAAATAATGGAGGAAGCCCGAAATGCTTATGAAAAGGGGGCGTTTCGTTACTGTATGGTTTTTTCCGGTAAAGGTATATCCGATCGCCGCATTAATCATATCGCCTCGATTGTCAGAGAGATCAAAAAACGCCATAACATTGAAGTCTGTGTTTCGGCGGGAACCGTGACCATCCGTCAAGCTCAAATATTGAAAGATGCCGGATTAAACCGTTTGAACCATAATCTCAATACTTCAGAAAATATATATAAGAGAATATGTTCCACCCATACCTATGAAGACAGGCTAAAGACCCTGCAATCCGCAAAACAGGCTCAATTACAGATCTGTTCGGGGGTCATTTTGGGGATGGGAGAGACCCGGGATGATATCATCGAAATGGCCCGCACATTACATAATCTCCGGGTGGAATCCATTCCCGTTAACTTTTTTATGCCGATCGAGGGGCTTCCCTTAACCCTCCCGACGCAACTTACCCCGGAGCAGTGTTTAAGAATTTTATGCCTGTTTCGATTCCTGAATCCGCGGACGGAAATCCGTGTAGCGGCCGGCAGAGAATTGTATTTGCGGGACATGGAAGTTATGGCTTTTTATCCGGCAAATTCCCTTTTTATGGAAGGATATTTAAACACCCGAGGCAAAAGCCGGCGAAAGACCTTACAGATGCTCAAAGACGCCAATTTTACCATTGAATCCGATAAGGACCTTGACGCATTACTGCAGCGGGAAAACGCGATGGAGGATACTTTAAAATCTCAAGAACAAGACAAAGACATCGGGTATGTTTTAACTTTAAAGAAAGGCAAGGATCTGAGGATTCTGAAATCTCATCAATAATTAAAGAGAAACAGGAGTAGTCCATGGAAAAAGTGATCATTATCGGATCTGGACCCGCGGCCCATACCGCGGCTATTTACACGGCGCGAGCAAATCTCAAACCCGTGATGTATGAAGGCCTTATGGCTGGTGGAATGCCTGCCGGGGGACAATTGACCGTAACTAATGATATCGAAAATTTCCCCGGATTTCCGGACGGCATATCCGGCCAGAGCCTTATGAGCCTCATGCGTCAACAAGCCCTTAACTGTGGCACAACCATAAAGACCGTAACCGTAAACAAAGTTGCCCTCAACGAAAAACCATTTAAAGTCTTTGCCGGGATGGAAGAGATTCAAGCCGAAACGATTATTATTGCCACCGGCGCGACAGCTAAAAGGCTTTCAATTTCAGGCGAGGCTCATCTTTGGCAGAAAGGAATTTCTGCTTGTGCTGTCTGTGATGGCGCATTACCGATTTTTCGGGATCAAATCCTGGTTGTTGTTGGTGGAGGTGACACCGCCTGCGAAGAGGCGCTCCACCTGACAAAATATGCCTCTAAAGTCATTATGGCTGTTCGCAGAGATGTCTTGCGTGCTTCCCAGGCCATGCAGAACAAAGTCAAAAAAAATGCCAAAATCGAGATCTACTGGAACACTAACGTAACTGAGGCGCTAGGGGAAACCAAATTGAAACAAGTCAAAATATTCAACAACCGCACAGAAAAAAACAGCGTTATCGATGTTGGCGGTTTGTTTTACGCCGTAGGCCATATCCCTAATACTGACTTTCTTCAAGGGCAGCTAAAGCTTGATGAGTCCGGATATATCGTTACCCGTCCAGGCACTACCCAAACTTCAATTGATGGTGTGTTCGCCTGCGGTGATGTTCAAGACAAACATTATCGACAAGCTATAACTGCGGCCGGCACCGGATGTATGGCTGCTTTGGAAACAGAAAATTATTTGGACCGTGAATAAAAAATTACTAATAATAATGTTTTTAATAAGCCTCTTGTCTCTGATGTTATGCGCTACACCAGAGGCGAAAGATTGGGATATCACAGATGAAGCCCAGGAGCTTTATCAAAGACACAAAGAAAATGTTTACCAGATCCGCACCATTAGTCTTGTAACAGGCAAAAAATCTGCCATCGGCTCCGGATTCCAGTTTTCGCCTGCGGGATATATCGCGACTAACTATCATGTTATTTCCGATGCCATTCAACGTCCTAACGTGTTCTTCGTTGAGGCGATCGCTTTTGATAATAAAGTTCATAACCTTAAAATCATCGCGATCGATGCAATCCATGACTTGGCAATTGTTAAAATGGATCATGCCCGCAAAGGATCTTTTAAGCTCCATGATGGAGATCTGCATAAAGGCATGAAAATCTTTTCTATGGGGAATCCCTATGATCTGGGTATGTCTATCGTTGAAGGCATTTACAATGGATTAATGAAAAAATCGCTTTATAAAAAGATTCTTTTTTCCGGATCGCTTAACAGCGGCATGAGCGGCGGGCCTGCTTTCAATCATGCCGGGGAGGTCATAGGGATTAATGTTTCAACCAAAGGCAATCAAGTGAGTTTCCTTGTACCAATTCTTTATTTAAAGAAACTTTATTCAAATGCCCTTGAAAATGGGTCCACCGCAAAGCCTTGGGACACGCATATTCAAGACCAATTGGTTTCTAATCAAAAAGAATACATATCCGATCTTATTCAATCTTCCTGGAATCAAATCGAAGTCGGTAATGCCAAGGTCCCGGGCGAGATCTCGAATTCTTTTAAATGCTGGTCTAATTCGGCTGATGACAAGACCAACTTATATGATATCTCCTACATCCGCTGTTTTAATGATGATGTGATTTTTATTGACTCACAATTCTACACAGGAAAAATTAAATATGCCTATAAATGGATTACCGGTAAAGGTTTGAATCCTATCCGGTTTTATAATCTGTACGAAAGATTCTTTTCCCACTATGGTCCGTATGAAAATGCCCAAGCCACTGATGTTACTAATTTTACCTGCAATACAAATTTCGTAAAGATACATGATGCGGACGCTAAGGTAGCCTTTTGTGCCAGAAATTATAAAAAATATCCTCAATTATATGATATCAATCTGT
>JAGYNW010000043.1 GCA_018399915.1 Candidatus Omnitrophota bacterium | reverse complement strand
AATCCGCGAAACAGGTCCCAACCGAACGTGCCGAAGCGACCAAGGGATGGTCCAAAGCTACCAACCGCGGTCCAACAGCAACCTCAGTTAACGGCACATCTACCAAACCGGCGCATCGGATACCCGCCATGTGACCGAATTTCTTACGCGAGATCATATCAACCGCGTGTGTCCCCAGTTGCGTTGCCAGGACCCTGTCATACGCGGTGGGGCTGCCCCCGCGTTGCAAATGACCCATTACAACCGCACGCGTCTCCAACCCGGATAATCGTTCAATCTGCTCTCCCAAAACAAAACCTAATCCGCCCAGGCGGATGGGTTCTGTTACATCATCAACCCGTTTTTTAACAACCACCTCCCCGTCTTTAGGACGGGCACCTTCAGCAACAACAATAATACTGAACCTTTTTCCTTTCTTGCTTCTTTCCTCAACCTTTTTAACAATCTTTTGCAGATCAAAAGGAATCTCTGGAATAAGAATAATATCCCCGCCTCCGGCAACACCGGCATGCAAGGCTATCCATCCTGCGTTTCTTCCCATAACCTCTATGATCATAATACGGTGATGTGATTGAGCGGTGGTATGGATCCGGTCGATCCCCTCGGTAACGATCTCAACCGCGCTATCAAACCCAAAGGTCACATCAGTTCCCCGGATATCATTATCGATAGTCTTGGGAACACCAATGATAGGGATCCCGTCTGCCATTAACCGATGCGCGATTTTCATCGTCCCATCGCCACCGATGCAGACTAAACAGTCAACGCCCCGTTTCTTCAAATGCGCGATGGCCTGCGAGGAGACATCCCGAACGGGTTCATTCTTCGATACGATATATTGATACGGATTGGCTTTATTGGAGGTGCCAAGGATAGTTCCTCCCAGCGTCAATATTCCCGAAACATCCAGAAAATTCAACGGACGGAATTTATCATTGATCAACCCTTCAAATCCATCCTCAACACCCAAGACCTCTGCTTTATGCTCTAGAATGATCTTTTTAGTAACCGAACGGATCACCGCGTTCAATCCCGGGCAATCCCCTCCCCCGGTCAAAATAGCGACACGCTTCATTTCTTCCATTCAAGCCTCCTGTCTTTACAATAAAAATTTAAACTCACAGCTTTTCCGTGAACCATTATAGTACAAACCTGTTTTTTCCTAAAGGGATTTTGTATGAAGGGCGTCTTTAAACGTTTTGATTTTCTTCCCAGGATCAAAGACAGATAAAGTTACAGCGTTGATTTTGAATATCCCGCAATAAAGGATTTTGAGGATCAATGGCAGCGGCTTTTTCCAAATACTTTTCATATTGAACATGTTCGCCTTTAACCTTAAAAACTTGTGCCAATCGCACGTAGGCGTCCACTAAAAGCGGATCTTGATCTATTGCCTTTTGCAAATACGTTTGGGCTTTGCCAATATCGCCACCGGCTATCGAGGGGGACAAAAGATAATAGGAACCCAATCCTAAAAAAACGTCTGCCGAGTCAGGTTTTAATTCCTGGGCTTTTCTTAAACTTGAATAAACCCGCGATCCCTGAAAAACCTTGGCCAATATGCCGCCATGATGCGCCATCAAGCCACGCGCTCCGGCAATGATCAGATACGCCCTGACATAATTGCTGCTATCAACTTGATTTCTTTCTAATCGCAGGACGTTTTCAGCTAAAGCAATCGCCTTTTTAAAATTCTGGTCTGTAAATTCAATATAGCCCAGCGTAACATAGGCCGGGGCGAATTGGGGTCTTTGCGAAATAATATCCCTAAGGATCGCCCGACTTCTGCGGTAGGCGTGTTGCCTTCTAAAGACTTCAGCCAAACCCCATCGCGCTTCCAAAACCGAATCATCCCGGTTAAGAATCTCTTCAAACATTTCTTTGGCGCGATCATCTTGATGCGCGCTTAAGAAAACCAAGCCCTTTAAATATAAATCGCGCATGGATGATCCGTAAGAATCGAGATTTTGGTTGCCGTCTTCTAAGTAGATATCCGCTCTTTCATGCAACACTTTCCAATCCAACTGTGTATATGCCGGCCCTGCGATCATAAGAAAGAAGTTAATGCTAACTATTATTTTCCGAAAACTCATATTTCCTGTTCTAATCTTCATGCTCAAGCAATCCTTGCGTAAATTTTTATGATTAAAATCTTTTACCCATTGATAATTTAAAATTAAGAAACGTTATTTCTTCATTTCTCGAACCACAAGACCTTTCTGACCACAAGACCTCTCAGAGAATTCACATACGCCTCATTCATGTAAGCATGCATACTCAAATCATCTTTCAAATAGTATTCGCTAAAGATCACCATCAGAGAGCGCGTAATGCGCTGAACATCCCCCCGGCTTAAGGACGGCAAAAACTTTGTAGAACGATTGTCAGCAAAAGAAAGATGATCAGCGTTTTTAAGCCAAACAAAATGCTTCTCGCCTTCCGGCAACAAACGCAAAACCTCCCAGCGAGCCTGCGGCTTCATCCGTTCACCATCAAAACTTTTTTGAACATCACGCGATCCGGTTAAACATACCAAAGGACGATCAATAGTCTGATAACTTTTTTCATTAAAGTAAACCGTTTTGGGCGATTGGGGTGACATGGCAAACCCGAAGGCCACCCGATCATCACTCAGGTCTCCGGCAAGACCGGTACCAGATGCGGGTTCTAAATAATCCAACACCGGCTGCGCGCCACAGATAACCATGGTGGTGTAAGCCCCGAAGGAATGACCCATCATTCCGATCTTCCGGGCATTGATCTTGTCCTTGAGCGGCCCATCTGATCGGGCTAAAACTAACATCTGATCGATCACAAAACGAATATCCTTAGGACGGCCTAAAACCGAACGCGCATCGACTGTGACGGCATGCAAAGCCTTGACAAATGAAAGATCCCCTCCCTCTTTCCGCATAAAATATTTGAGACGTTGGCTATTGCTGAAAACATGCTCCGGACAGGCAACCACGTAACCGTAACTCGCCATATGCTTAGCCTGGTATTCCATGGAAAGGGTATTTCCTCCTCCACCATGAGACATGACGATCAGGGGATATTGTTCTTGTTCCGCGGGAAAATAGATCCTTAAGGGCACAGGACGGGATTGCCTTTTTTCATCGACAAGGTCTAAGCACTCATGAGTACGGACAGTATACGGTCCTGGCCTATCAAACCGTCTGGAAAAGGATGCCGCTTGCGTATAATCCGGCAGTGATAGACAGGGAAAAATTACCAAAAAGATAACAAAATATAATAATTGAATCCGTTTCCGCATGATTTGCAATGGCCTCATTGACTCATCATAGCATAATTTTTTCAAATACCCGTCAATTACTAAAAATTTGACCGATCCAGGATCCAGTAGTTTCCCCAGGGTTACTTGATCTGCCCGCGAAATTTTGGACACTTGTCCAGATCATAAGGGTCCCCGGGAGCTTGCGACTTTGTAAAAACACAAGTCGAGCAATTGCAATCATCACCCGGACCTATAGCTTGGAAATCTTCGTTTTTTGATCGGTGGGCCAATCGGGGCTCAGCCTTGCTCCTTAACGGCAAATGCGCTTCACTGAGATAATAAGAAAAGACTTCCCCCATAACGACCTTCTCTTTGCTGGGGACATGTGAAAGGATATATTGTTTTGAGGTATCCAGATCCTTGATCCTGTCCGGCGAATCCGAATAAACGGATAGAAAGCGCAAAGCTTTCGATGTCAACGCAAAAACAGGTATCCTGTGAGAAATCTGCAATAGCGCGCTTCGGCCAATAACCTCCCGGACATCTGAAGACGCACAACTCCAGATCAAATCCGCGCATTCTTTAATTTCCTGAATCCGGGCTCCGTCTGTAGCGGTAGTGCACACTACCAGGATAGTGATAGTGACCGTGTAAGCCTTTTCCAAGCGCCTTATTTCAGCCATATCCTGATCTTGCATATATCCATTAACGGTTACCGCGATATTTTTATAGCCTAAATCACATGCCTTGGCGACAGCCGAGGCTTGATCGATGGCAGCATCACTGAAAGGCAAATGACATCTTGCCGCCGACAGTCTGTCCTGAATATCTTCAATCGGTGTGGTATAGAACAGTCCGTTCATTCTGGCGCCTATCATCTGGACCATGTCCGGCTCTGTAACAATCACCGATCCGGCACCGTCACAAACAACAACCGCTGCGTCAATCACTTTTTGACGCAAGGCAAACATAAGCATTTCTGATGCCCCAAATGGAACAGCGATCTTTGCTTGATCAAATTTTCGTTGAGATGTAAAAGATCCAAATTCCGATATCTTTTGCTCAACAAGAGCTTTTATTTCCTTTGCCTTGATATCCCCAGTAACCTTGGATTTTCCGTAAAGCTTCTGCGCAAGCGGGCAATAGGAAAGCGGCTGTCCTTTAACAGCAATAACTTTCCCATCAGATATAGCAATAAAAACACCTAAAAAACGGATAACATGAAAATCCTTTTTAAAGGCATCTCTAGTCCTCAGCTTAAGGATCTCATTTAACGCCATCTTTTAACTTCCTTCCCGCGCAACCAATAATCCGCTATAGCCTTATGCAATGTTCCAACTGATAAGATCGCGCAATGACAGTGATCGTCAGGCAGACATTTCAGCATATCAATGATGTCTCCCGGAGATATCCCTAAGGCCTCCCGGATCTTTTTTCCGTAAGCATAGCCGGCAGTCATTGCTCCACAGGCAGCACTAAAAAAACACCCGCTGGTTTCAAATTTTATATCCTTGAGTATATCCTCTTCAATCGTTAGCCAAAAGATCATTTCATCACCACAAAGACCTTTAATCGAGGCCTTACCATCCGGGTCTTTCATAGGGCCGGCATATTTTTCTTCTCTGACTAAATTTATAATATCCTGGGGAATCTCATAAAGGTCCATCCATCCCTCCCTTAAAAGTCACTAATGCCCGCAGGCACAATAATTATTAAGTCCTAAGATCTTGCTGGCCGCCGAAATCGTCACACCGTAAAAGATCACAGGCTTAGGTTGTTGTAAAAAACGGTTAATCGTCCCGTTAACCAGGGTAGAGCCTGTCACAAAAAGCATATCGCACCAGTCTAAGGCCCTTTCAGTATTCTCTTCCGGTTCAATCATATGACGGTTAACCACATGTCCGATATTATTTTCATCAAGGTCAATAATACGTAACTCATGATCCCGGGATAAAACTTCGCAAAATCGAGGCTGAAAACCTATCAAAAGGATCTTGTTTGGAAAAAACCGTTCCGTCAAAAGATATTCCGCACAGTCCACAGGTTCTTCATCTTTACAATGAACCGTATTCTCGCACAATCCCAAATAACGATAGATGGCGTTTAAGCTGGCGACAAAACTGGCTCTTTGCTCATTCGAGTCCATCGTCATCTCCAGCAGGTCTTGCGCACGATAACTCCTTTCTTCAAAAGAATCCGTAAAGGCCTGTCCTTTGACGCCCCGAAAATCCGATTCCACGATGACCTCACGGCCTTTGATAATCGGATAATCATCATGCAAGGGGTTACCAATGGCATCTCTCGCAGAAAGTGCCTTGCATTGAATGCGGACTGTTTCATTCAAAAGATCCCGGGTCTTCAAATCGTGCGCTAAAGCATCTTTTAATTTTGAATAAATTCCATTATTCATTTCATTTAAATCCATCATGAACCTTCCGGGGCATGAATTCGTTCATCAATATTTTACATGAAAACACAAAAAGAAAAAGCCCAAACCCTGTCTTCAAAATGTGCGAAGGTAAATTATTTGCCAACAAAGCGCCTAAAATAACTCCTGTTAAGACCGGAAGGATCATGACCTTAACCACACTTAGATCCAGGGCATTACATTTCTTATGATAAAATGTCGCTGTGGCCGACATGCAGAACATGGTAGCTAATGACAAGCAAATGGATTCGTGCATATCCAGATGCAGCACACAAATAAAAAACGGCACCATAAGCAAACCACAGCCCACACCCAGCAGGACAGACACGATCCCTGTAAAGAAAGCAAACATCATAACTGCCGGAAAGGCATAAGCCCCGACAAAGCTGTCAAGATACCCATAGGTTATTAACGGAAGGTCTATAATCCGGGTCATTTTCAAACTAGCAATAAGTAAAAAAAGGCCTAAAAATCCCTTTATTCGCGAAATATCTCTGTGGCAAACATACCGACCGCCAATAAGTGAGCCAAGAACACAGGAAGGAATGAACAAATAATACCAAAAAGAAAACATATCTGGACGGCAACAGGCGTGCGTGATAAAACCTACTAAAGTAATCGGCATGATCATTGCCAACGAAAGGCTTCTCGCGGACCGGAAATCAAAATGCAAGACAGATGCTAAGACGCTTACAAAAATAGCGCCACCTCCGATACCAAGCCCCCCGCTTAGAAAAGCCACACAAAAGCCTAAGGCAATTAAAGATTTATAGGGACGCTCTGGCTTAGACATCAAAACGTGCTCCAACATTCAGACTTAAAAAATTTTCTTTGTAGACTTTTCTAAAACACTCTTCAGCCTCCGCACCACAACAGTGGGTCGCGCCGACCTTTTCTATCCCCAAACCCTTAAACTTCTTCACAAGCCCATCCACATTTCGTGGATGCTTGTTCATCAAATGAAATCCACCCAAAACCGCATAGATCTTTTTATCATTGAACATCTTAACAACATTACGAATGATTTCCAGAATGCCGGGATGCGCGCACCCGGAAAGGACCGTTAACCCTTTGTCACTCTCAATGATCATGGCCTGTTCCGAAATGATTTGATCTTTGTACAATCCTTTGATCTCACCGGAGGTATAAATATTTTCTGAGATCTTTTTAGGCCCGGCATCATCAAATAAATAGGCTTTTGCTTTTTTAACATTCTCTTTAAAATCTTCACTGAAACCCGGACATCCATAAACATTCCGACTGGAGAGATGCTTTAAGAGCTCCCAAAGACCCCCGGTATGATCCCAATGATCATGCGAGATAACAACACCTTTGACCCGGGAAAGCGGCGCATCTAATCTTTTAATATTTTCCATCAAGGCTGCGCCATTTTCACCAGTATCAAATAATACCTGTCCACCGACAAGAAAGGACAATCCCCATCCCGTACAAAAACCATCCTCCACAGCTGCGCTGTTAAAAAGAATTTGCACCTCCATCTTCCTATCCCTTTCTTCTGTAAAATCAGTGACTTCTTTTCAAAACAATATCGCCCAGATCAACATTTGCATGCCGGGCAATCACAGGACATTTCGCGCGGAAAAGAAAATAAATATTCCCTTTCTCTGCACTCAAGGCTTCATAATTACCTTGTCCCTTACTTATGATCAAATCTGCCTTTCGAAAAAGCTCCAAAAATTCCTCGGAACAATACCGCAATATGGTTCCCGGCGCATCTACACCACTGGAGATAACACGCACGATCTGATGAAGCCCACATTGCTCGGCATCCTCCATCACGGCGTCATTAATAACCGGCTTATCGCGCACAGCTAAAACAATCTGATCGGGTTTCGCCATTTCCTCAATCAGCACTTTGTCAAAAACAATCTCACCCGCATTATCCGCAAGATATAAAATCCGTCGCGCTTTTTTTAGGTCATCTTTAAAATGAGTGTAATCAAAAACCGTTCTTTTAATCTTGGCAAAATCATTCGTAAATAATTTTTCTATTTCTATTTCAATGTCGAGAGAATTTTTTGCGGCGTAATCAATAACATTACCGGCGATCGCAATCTCGACAGCTGTCAGCAATCTGTCTTCAGAGAACCGGACTTTATTTTTCAGCCGAGGGTAAAGCGCCAAAGCCTTACGGTTACTTTCCTCCTTGATATGCTTAAATATATCCACGTTACCAAGGTGTCTTTTTACGATGCGGTCAATGGTACGGGCCATTTCCGGCGGAGGACATCCTAAAGAAATTTCAGGGATTGCCCTGGCCACATCATCAAGAATTTCTTTATGCATGATCTCATTGGCATCAACTAGCCGGGCCATTTCAAGCGCGCTTTTCATAAAACACGAAATACAATCTAAGTAAGTTCGCATAATAATTTTTCCCAAATATCCATTATAATTTCTTTAGATTTGCCGGAAGGATACTCAATAACTGTTTTTGCTTGAACCATACTCTCAACGATCGTCTTATCAAAAGGAATCTTACCAATAAGGGGAATATCGTTTTGGATACAATGCTCTTCTATCTGTTCAGTTATCCCATCATTAAGAGTAAATTTATTAATCACAAGCTTTACCGGGACTTGAAAATGGCGAGCTACGTCAATAACCCGTTTAGCATCATGCAACCCTGACATGGATGGCTCAACCACAACCAATGCCATATCCACCCCGGACAAAGACGCTATCACCGGACACCCGATACCGGGAGGCCCGTCAATGATCACCAGATCCCGCTTATCTTTTAACGCTAATTTTACGGCATGTTCCTTAACGCAGGAAACCAACTTCCCCGAATTCTCCTCCGCGATCCCAAGCCTCGCATGGACCAGAGGGCCAAACCGCGTATCAGACACGTACCATTCCCCGGATTCATTCAATCGCATTTCAATTGCCTGACAAGGACAAGCATGCGCGCAAAAAGAGCATCCTTCACACGCGATGGCATTAACCGTGAAATCTTCAGTAATTGCATCAAAACGGCACAAAGACCCACACAACCCGCACTGCACGCATTTATCTTTATTGATAAAGGCGGTCTTTCCGCTTTTGAAATCATTTTTTTCTCTAACGAGCGGGGATAAAAGCAAATGCATGTCTGCGGCATCAACATCACAATCCACTAATATGGCATTATTGGCCAAAGCCCCAAAGGCGCCTGTCAAAATAGTTTTACCCGTGCCTCCTTTACCGCTGATAATCAACACTTGCTTCATAAATGTTCCTTATCCCTCCCGCGCCGTCTCTTGCGAAAATATATCTTTACTTTCAGGTTTCATTTGTTGTTCAATATTTTGATAAAGCTGTTGAAACAGATCTTTGTATTCCGGGAATGCCATAATTATCGGCTCTCCTCTGGAATAACTTTCCGCGATCTTCTCGCTGAAAGGGATTTTCATTAGAACAGGTATCTCCTCTGCGGAACAATAGCGTTCTGTTTTTTCTTCTCCCAAATCAGAACGGTTAATAACCACGCCGAAAGGAATGCGTAATTTTCTAAGCGTCTCTACAGCTAATTGAAGATCATTAAGCCCAAAAGGAGTCGGCTCTGTCACCAATACACAAAAATCCGCTCCCTCAACAGCCGTGATCACAGGGCAGGATGTTCCCGGGGGAGAATCGAGAATAACTGTTCTGGTCGGGTTCATGAATTGTTTAACTTGACGGATAAGCGGCGGCGACATGGTTTTCCCGATATTCAACTTTCCATGAATGAATTGCAAAGTATCCCTATCCCCGAATTCGATAACACCTATCGGCCTATACGTTTCGGAAATCGCCCCTGCCGGGCAAAAATATTCACAGGCACCGCACCCATGACACAGATCAGGCAAAAAAATGCTATTGCCTTCACGCGCTTGAGAACGGGGCAACACTGCGATAGCGTTGTACTCGCAAACATCACTGCATTTTCCGCAAAACGTACATTTGTTTTTATCAAAGCGGGGGACAGGAACTCGTGCTTCTTTGGTTTCCGTTATGACAGGATCAATAAAAATAGCTGCATTGGGCTCTTCAACATCACAATCGATCAGCTGAACATTGGGTAAAGATAAAGCCAAATTAACAGATACCGTAGTCTTTCCTGTGCCGCCTTTGCCACTAGCCACTGCTATGATCATTGCCGATTATCCCCTTTGCCATTACATTCCAGCTTTTTCATCGGCATTAGGCCCTTCCGTTATCTTAAGATCACCTTTTTTAAATTGATCAAAAGCCTGGGCAACAGTGCCTTTAACATTAAGGACAACACCAATTCCGGCGGCCTCTAACGTTTGTGATGCATTGGGGCCTATCTTTCCTGTCAAAACCACTTTCGCCTGCTTAGAGGCCACCATCTGACCGGATTGAATACCAACCCCACCCATTCCAGATACATTGGGATTCTCAACAGCACTGAATTCTGTGCTTTCGGTATCTACAAAAATAAAATACCTGCAACGGCCAAAACGCTGGTCAACGGCCGATTCCCAGCTATCGCCTTCTGAAGTAATACATACGATCATAACTTTTCTCCTTCATGTTCGCAGGATTCTTCCTCAGGATGGTCACAGACCGTCTTATCTAACCCATAACCTTTACCTGCCCCGGGCTTGCACAGACTTTCTCCTCCTTTAAGCGTTCCTTCTTTTAACTGTGTCAAAACATCTTCAATCGGACCCTGGATCCCTAAAATGGTTTCTATCCCGTATTGTTGAAACAACCCTATTGCGCGCATTCCCATGCCGCCGGTAATGATACATTCAACACCATTTTCCTTTAAGAATTTCGGAATGAGTCCTGGTTCATGTCCTGGATTAGAAACAATCTCCTTTTTTAAGATCCTGTCCTGATCCATTTCAATAAAAGTAAAACAGGGACATCTGCCAAAATGGCTCCCCACATAAAAACAATCTGTCGAAATAGCTATTTTCAAAATTTGACCTCCTTACGATTAAAATTGAGAAGAATTAACTGCCTTTACATATTAATTAAAAAGGGGCTAATATCCTTTGCCTGGCTAAACCTCCAAACTAAAACGGTAATATCTCTATAAAATATTACGCTCTTTGTTTGATGTTGCCTTAGAGACTTGTTCTTTAATCCTTGCCTTGAGAAATTCCAGCCTCTTCTGCATCCAAAGGGCTTGCTCTTTTAAAGAAAGATCCGTCATTCCCTGACCCACTCCCCGGGCAAAGACCCTTGCCGCTCTGCCGCGACCAAGACCACGACCGGACCATGCTCGCAAGTGGGTGGTATTCTCATAACCAGTGCAAAGTCCCGCACCTCGACCTGTCATGGGACCCATTCCGATAGGACCACTTCCATCTCTAGCTGGCATAAAACACCTCCTTTTTATAAATTCGATAATGACAATCATTATCAACAAATCTTAAAAAAAATTATTTCCGGCAACTTTCACAGATACCAAAAAACTGGATCAAATGATCCCTGATCTCGAAATTATACTTTTGAGATAATCCGTTTTCCGTATTTTTTAAAAAATTAAGCTCATCTTTCATGAAATCCGAATAATCTATGACCTTATAACACTCTTTGCAAACCAGATGATGATGATGGCCTTTTTCACTATAATGGTCAGAAAGCTCATATTTAGATCTTCCTTCCCCAAAATCAAATTTAACGACAATTCCAATGTTCACCAACATCTCTAAATTACGATAGACCGTTGTTAGACCTATATTCGGATAGAATTTATGAATAGCTAAATAAATATCTTCGGCACTCAAATGATCCTTGGTATTTGCCAAAATATCCAAAATAGCTTCGCGTGCCTTAGTCATACGATACCCATTGCACTTGAATTTTCCGTGCATCCATCGCGAATTTTGCTTACTATTTTTTTTCATAATATCCTTAATTGAAAATGATTATCATTATCAAGTATAAAACGTTATCTTTTCAGTGTCAAGCCATATTCGTAAAATTCTCCAATTTAGGCGCAGCTGACACATCTAATCCTTGCCATGTACAAAAGCGCACACAAATTCTAGTTCGAATTGTCAATAATTGACAATAACGCTCTTGCCGCTTTTTCCGGACCGTCTTGTTCATAACCCGCGATCCCAAGCCGTGTACGCATTTGCCCTACGTAAATACCCTGAGAGTAGAAATGCTTAAAGAATTTCTTAGCGATCTTATCGTGTACTTCCTTGTATTGCGGGGGACCAAAAATATTGGCAAAATAGGAATGGACAAGTCCAGTCGAGGTCGTCGTCCCCTTGCTCATCACCATACCTTCCTTGAAAATATTAAATGCCTTTTCCGCGGACTCAACCCTTTCAATAAGGGGATGGTCATTATCGATCTCTTCATAATTATTCGCATACAAGATGAAATCAATAGAATGTTCCGTGATAACCCTTTCATAGGAAGTCACAGGGATAATGATCCGGGCATTGACCTTATTGGCACTCATAATAACAGCCCTGTCAATCTGACCAAAAGCATAACCGGGCTTTAGATCATCTAACCGTAAAAAAGCGCCGATTTCTGTTCCGATCCCAACAACCGATCTGCTCTTATTTCTTCTGATCGATCCCATATCATCAGCGATAATATGCATATCCTTAATTTTATCACTGCCGATCTCCCGAAAGGCTTCCAGGGTTTCAGACTTTCCTGCACCAGTATCTCCGATTAAAAGAACTGTTGCCTTTTTCTTGGATTTTA
>JAGYNW010000042.1 GCA_018399915.1 Candidatus Omnitrophota bacterium | reverse complement strand
AGGAAATATGAAATATTTAATTGTTTACGCTCATCCCAATCCCCGGAGTTTTAACCATGCCGTCCTCGAAACCCTGGAGAAAAACCTGAGAGAGAAAGGTGAGGTTGTTGTCAGGGATCTTTATGCTTTAAGTTTTGATCCTGTCCTTAGTGCGGCGGAATTGGCGGGGCTACAAAAAGATGAAATCCCTGAAGCCATTAAAGAAGAGCAGGTGCATGTGAAATGGGCCGACATTGTGTTTTTTGTTTTTCCTTTGTGGTGGGCAGGCCCGCCGGCCATTTTACGCGGTTACATCGACAGGATTTTAAGCAAGGGTTTCGCCTATGATTTCGGGCCGGGAGGGCTGCAAAAACTTTTGTCCGGCAAGAAATTGCAGATCGTGACGACCATGGGCGAAAGCCAACAGAATTATGAAGCTTCGGGAATGTTTGCCAGTCTGCGGCAGACCATGGGGGGTGTTGTTTCTGATTTTACGGGCATAGAAATTTTGCCTATGCGATTTCTGACATCGGTAACTATGGTTTCTGATGAGGAAAGGAAAAAAATGCTTGATGAGCTTGAGGGTTTGGCCAGCTAACTTTAAGATCAATTCCGCAAAAGTTGAGGAGAGATCCATGCGTAAATTCATAATGATTATGGTTGCATTTCTAATCTTGGTCTGCCCCCGCGCGGGTGCGGAACCTTTTCAGTCGCAGTGGGACTGGCACCGTCCAAAGCTTTTTGGCAATGTCAAAATGATTATGAGGGAAGAGAATGTATACAATATTCGAGAGATATATGATCAGCATGGGCGCAAACTCGAAGAGCAGCTTCTGAATAAAGGGAATATTATCTATAAGATCATTTTGCGATATGATGATAACGATCGTTTGACAAGTATTGAAAAATACGCGGCAGATGGAAAAAGCCTGATCAAGGACGAAGCCCTTTATCAGAATGGGGTCCTTAAGTATATAAAGAGCACGGAGGAGCCGCAGCAGGGCAAGTTCTTTTATGACCCGAAAGGGTTTTTGAATGAGATCGTGGTCTCTAAAGGTAACGGAGAAAAGGTCGGTAAATATGTTTATAAGTTTAATCAGTATGGCGAATTGATAGAGAAGCAAATACTTAATGCCCTCTTTGAGCTTAGGGAGAAAAAGGTTTATTTTTATAATGAAAAAGGCCTTCCTGTCGGCGAATTGACTTATAAGCCGGATAACAAGCTGATCCGCAAGGAAATATTTTCTTATAGTTACGACAATCAGGGCAATTGGGTCACCCGCAAGACCGAATCAGAAGTTTTTATCGGTGATGAGAAAGGAAAGGCTTCGCCCACGCTGGAGAAAAGGAAGCTTACGTATTTTTAAAGAAGCAACTTCATTCAATGAAAAAAAAATCTCCAATAAAAACAGGCTTATTATCAGGGCTTGTGCCTGTTATTTTCCTGATTTACGCTGTCTTGTTAAAGATCGCTGCCGGACCTTTTTGGTTAGGAGCGAATTCTGATCCGGCGTATCTCTATTTGATCAATTCATTATACTTTTTTAAAGGGTTGAGTCCGTCCTTTGTTGATCATCCGGGAACGACCTTGCAATTGTTGGGCGCCGTGGTTATCAAAGCGCTGCATCTCACGCAAGGATCGCCTCAGATAATAGACGCTGTTTTGCGTGATCCTGAGCGGTATTTGCACGTCTTGTACTATGTGCTTTTAGCTTTCAATGTTGCGACTCTGCTGGCCTTAGGGCTATATGCCGCAAAAAAATCAAAAAAACCTATTTTTGCTCTTTTGGCACAAAGCGGATGTTTGGTGTTTTTACTGTTGCGATCATATTCCTCAGATCTCATCTTGCCGGTGGCTGCCAATGTTTTTGCTGAATCACTCTTTCCGGCCATAGATAACCTTTTTATTCTGTGTGTTTGCAGCCTGTTTTTTTCCTCAAAGACGAAAGCCTCCTGGGGGGAGGCAGTTTTGTTTGCGGGTGTCTGTGCCTTGGGCATTATCACCAAAGTGAGTTTCGCGCCTTTATGCATTATCCCTTTGCTTTTGCTGCGTGGATTTCGCGCTAAAGGTATTTTCCTTTTGGCCTTATTAGCGGCATGTTTTTTTCTTACCATACCGATAATCCCTGAATACAAGGAAATGTTTCAATACATTTATCTTTTTCAGGCGAATATCGGAATGCATGGGACCGGGGGGATCGGTTTTATGGAATTGTCTGCCTGGATGCGTAATGCGATCACTTTTTTTACGCGACAATCGTATATCTTTTTCGTTTTGATATCTGTCCTTGCCGGCCTGCTGGCTATTTTGTTATTACGCAAAAAAGTGCGATGGCAAGCCCCTCAGCTTAAAAAAGGCCTTGTGTTTTTAATCATTGTTTGGCTGGGCGTAGTATTGCAGGTGCTGTTTGTCATCAAGCACCCTGTTTCGCATTATGTGGCGCCTGCGGCCGGTCTGCTTGGATTGCTCTGGGCCTTGCTTTATTATACGCTTAAGAGCGCTTTTGATCTCAAAGATAGTTATTTTGCTGTTTTGGCGGCCGCGTTAATTCTGACTTTTTCCTGGAAGGCTGGGTTTTATCAGTATCATTTAAAGCAGGCCAATCTTGAGAAATATGTTTTTTCGCAAAAGGTTTTTGAGAAGTACGATGATTGTATTATTGCTCAGCATTATCGGTCTTCTTCGATTCCGTATGCTCTGTATTTTGGGGATGACTGCAAAGGCCGGCATCGGGCTTTTTTCCCGAGATTAAAGGAGCTTTATCCGGGCGCGATCGTTTGGAACCGTTGGGACTATACTTTCCACAATTTTCCTGACCAGATCTCGGAGGCCAGCTTGTTGCATTCGGGTCATTGTCTTGTTTTGTATGGCGGCAAAATGGATTTTTCCTTCTCCTATCTGGACGCGGAGCTCATAGATGCTACGGGCAGCGAATATGTGTATAAAGTGCTTTCCTCTGAGAGGGAAAAGGTCATGCAGGTCTTTATGCTGGCCAAGGTCTTTGAGATCAAAAAGGATTATCCTTCGGCCTTGATCTGGGCGAAGAGAGCTAAAGAACTGGGGTATCCGCAGTTGCGGGTGAATCGCTACATCGAGGAATTAAAAGCAAAGATTGAGAGGGATTCCTAAAGGATGAGATACCGGTATTTAACGATCGAAGTGTTGAAAGGGTTGGGGATATTTATTCTTATCATTTGTCATCATGTTGCCTGGTTACTTGTTGACGTCGGTGTCGCGGGTTTGCGATATCCGGGTTCCGAAGGCATATTCGATCTTGTTGTCAATATCGTTTTTACTCTGGGCCTTCCTTTTTGGGGCTTTTTTCTTCCTTTGTTAGCGGGAGCCAGCAGTTATTATTATATTCAAAAAGAATCTGTAAACGGACTTATCGTATTTCGGCGGGTCGTCGGACTGATCGTTTTGGGTTTTTTTATGAATTATTTTACTTGGGGATTGTATGATATCTTTGATTGGGATGTATTGCCCTTTATCGGTCTTTCCCTGTTGGTCTCCTATCCTTTTGTCAAGCGTTCCAGGAGTCTTAAAGGCATGGTGCCGCTGTTTGTCCTGGCTGTTTTGTGTCTGATGTTTTCCCGCACCTTTCCACTTAGAAATTTTCAAGACTACTATCTCTACAAAATCATCTTTGGAGACGTGGCGGGCTATCATTACTGGCCTTTTATGCCTTGGTATTTTTTGTTTTGCACGGGTTTGTTTGTGGGCTATTGTTTTAAACGGAAAAAGAAGCGGATAATCCGGTATCTGCCCGTTATGGGAATTTTATTATTCATGGTCGCTTTCATGAACGATGGGATCGCCCCGGTCGTTGACCTAAAGAGAATATGGGGTCCAGCGGTTTTTAAACCCACGCCGTATTATCTTGTCGCTGTTATGGCTTTTGCTTTTGTAACGATCGGGACCATGGAATGGCTTTTTAAGAAATCCGACGGCCTCAAAGATTATTTTGAACGTTCTTGCTGGGTTTTGTATGGACAGCACATCCTGTGGATCTATATTTTTTCAACGATCATGGGATATCGATTGACATTGGCTACAGCGTTTTTTTGCAATAATATCTTTGAAGCGTTCTTTGTTTTGCCTTTTATCGTGACGATCAATTTATGGATATCCTTATTTATAGCGAGGACCCTGAGCGAAAAAAAGGGTATTTATTATAAACTCCTCTTAAAGGAGAGTGCATGAGCCAGCGGTTGATTAAAAATTGCATTCTGGGATTGACCTTTATTGTATCTGCTTGCAGTCTGTTGTACGAGCTTTTGATCGCGCAAACCATATCGATGCTCGTTACCAATTCTATTATTTGGTATAGCCTGACCATCGGTTTTTATTTGTTGGCTTTAGGTGTTGGCGCGGCCGCACATAAAAATATAATAAAGGGGAAGGAAGATTTTATTGTCCTTATTAATGTCGAATTGATTTTGACCCTGTTAGGTGTCTTTTCCGTCATTTCTATCCAGGGGGCTTATTCACTTTTCAGCCGTTTATGGTTGGACCAGGTAACGTCAGGTTCGGCTTCGTCGGCGAATGCTTCTTTGATCTTTTTTTTGATCGTCTTTGCCATGATTATTTTGATCGGTTTTTTTTCAGGGCTGGAATTGCCCTTATTGATCCGTTTAGCCAATAAATTCTCTCCTAAGGAGCCGTGTACGAACCGTGTTTTGGGGATGGATTATTTTGGGTCTTTGGCTGCCGGGTTGCTTTTTCCGCTTTTTTTGCTGCCGCGATTTGATTTATTTGCCATCAGTTTTTTGACCGCTGGCTGCAATTTCTTTGTTGCGGTTTTTTTGTGGGCCTTTATAATGCGGCTGAAAAAACCACGGAAAATTCTTTTGAAACGTTTGATTTTTGTTTTGTGCCTTTTCTCTTTACTCCTTTTTAGCCATGCACCAATTCAGCAGTTCTTTTTACAGGAATACTACCTTGGCTCTTATCGCGGTTACCAGCCGGCAAAAGGGCAAGAGGTTTATTCTTCCAAGATCGAAAGATATCAATCTTCGTATAACATGATCGACATAGTCAAGCGGCCCGCTTATCTCAATCCCTTGACTCCAACATTGCTGGATATCTATTCAAAGCGGGAGAAGCCGGGCAATGATTTTCCCGCCCGGCATATGCTTTTTATCAACCGGGATTTTCAATTTAATACAGATACCGAGGAAGTTTATCATGAATATTTCGCGCATATTCCCATTGTCCTTGATAGGCATATCCCTGCCAGGATTTTGGTCCTGGGCGCCGGGGATGGTCTGCTCATACGGGAACTGCTCAAATATCCGGAAGTCCAGGAGATCATCCATGTGGAAATCGATGCAGAGATGGTTCGCTTAGCGCGGGAACATCCGGTTTTGTTGAAGATCAATGAGGGGGCCTTAAATCATCCGAAGGTTACGACGATTATTGGTGATGCCTATCATTATGTCAAGAACTCCAGGGACGAATTCGACGCGATCTATATCGATTTTCCTGTGCCCAATGATTATAATTTGAGTAAGCTTTATAGCTTTGAATTTTATGCTTTTACCCGTAAAATATTATCGACAAACGGTTTCATGGTTTTTGACGCGACCTGGATCACATCGTATCACTCCCCGGAGGTGCCTTCTGCCACAGAAGATATCAATTCCTGGCCGATCTTTTACAGCACACTTAAAAAAGTGCCGTTTGAATCAGTAGTGCCGTTTTTTGTGAACCTGGAGACCGATAAAGAAGAGTATAAAAAAATTTTACGGTCTGCCATCGATGCCGTTCTCCAAAAAGGGGAACATGAAGATTTCACCACGGCTTACCGTTTTATGGTCAAAGAAAAAGGGGAAGATTTTGTACTGAGTAAATTATTGAAAACGCATGCGGAAAAAATGCAACAAGGATTTATAATGGTTAAGAATATAAAAGAACCGAAAGCCGATTTTTATGCTGTTCCGAATATCCCGCTGCAGGTTTTAACGGCCCAGAGGGTCCGAAGAGCTTTGCAATTTCCGAACATGCATCTCAAGGAGGAGCAGCCGTCAAAGGTCAATTCGATCGTGCGGCCTACCTTGCCTGTCCAGTTGTCAATCGGTGGGATCAAATTGCCCTATTAATCAATGCCTGTGTATAGATTTTTAAATTTATGAAAATATCAAATAAAATATCCTCATTCATATTGTTTTTACTGATAGTTCTATGCGCCAATACCATCATTGGATTGACTCAGTTATCTAAGATCGGTCAAGAGCTTAATGATGTCGTGAAACAGGATATGGCCTTGACCGGATTTATTCAGCTGATCGAAAAGCACCAATTCCAGAAAGCCATCTTGTTTGAGCGTGTGATCAGGGTCGGGGAGGAGATCGGTTTTGAAGAAATGACGGTTAATCGCAGACGCTATCTTTTGAGCCATCTGGAATGGATCCAGCAGGGATTTGAGAATTTGCAGGAATTGGTTCAGGACGATATTAAAAAAGGATTAGAGATCGTCAATGCCGGCATCGTAGCCTCTGATTCTCCGGAAGAGGTCCAGGGATTGAACAATGTCTTGGGATTATTGCAGGAAGTCGAAACCGTGCATCAAAAATATTGTGATGTGACCGATGAGTTTTTTGGCTTGGTAAGCAAGGGAGACCATAAGATTTCGTTTGAGGATATCGAAAAAGTAGAAGGTGCAGAAAAGCATTTGGCGGCCAGATTAGAGGTCATTGTTGAAGAAGTCAAAGGATTTGCCAAGGGCTCTTTGCGCCGCGCGGAAAACGAGGAAGATCTCGCGCGTAAGATCCTTTGGGTCAGTTTTGCTATCAGTTTATTCATAAGCATTATTATTGCTTTTGCCATTATCCGCAGTATCCTTAAGCCGTTAAAGATCCTGGTAAAGGCAGCGCATCAGATCGGCGGCGGCAATTTTGTGATCAATCTGGATGATGCTTCCCATGATGAGATCGGTGAAGTAAGCCGGGCTATGAACGCGATGGCTGAGAAACTCGCCGAAGTCAACGAAGAGTTGGAACATAAAAATGAACGTTTATCGAAGAATCTTAAAGTGACCCGAAGGCAAAAAGTTGATCTTGAGAAAGTGAATAAGGAATTGGACCGTTTTGTTCACACTGTAAGCCATGATATCAAGGCGCCATTAACAGGGATAGTGGGATATGGCAATTACCTGGAAAAGAAATATAAAGATGTTTTTGACCCGAAGGGTTTGCGAAGCGTTCAGGGGATTATCCGGGGCGCCGAAAGGTTGAATCAGTTGATCAATGATCTGTTGGCCCTGACGCGCATATCGCGTGTAAAAAATCCTTATGAGCAGGTGGCGATCCGGGATCTTGTGCAATCGGTTTTGGACCGGCTGGAATTCAATATTAATAAGTTTCAGGTGGAGGTGGTCCTTCCTCAAGATCTGCCATCGGTGGTTTGTGACCGTATTAAATTAAGTGAGGTCTTTTTGAACCTGTTAAGCAATGCGATCAAATTTTCTACGAGACAAGATGATCGTCCTAAAATAGAGATCGGGTTTAAGGATCATCCGGATAAGTATGAATTTTTTGTTAAAGATAATGGAATCGGTATTGCGAAAGAAGATCAGCCCAAAGTGTTTGGGATGTTTCAACGATTGAATTCTGCAAGTCATTATGAGGGGACTGGTGCGGGCTTGGCTATTGTTAAGGAGATTCTCTTAGACCATGGCGGGGATATTTGGATCGAATCCGAGTTGGGTGAGGGAACCGCGTTTCATTTTACCATTCCCAAGGACCTCGGGGTATCTGCCGCGACCTAGCCCTAAGAAGGGGATTAAGAGGGAAAAGAAAGTGTCTGAACAAAGGCGTGGGGCTAAAAATTTTAAGGAAACATAACTATTTAGGCAATTTAGTTGACAGGTAAACAGTTGAATGGTAAACTTATTATGGGCCGGCATCAAGGCCTTGTTTTTTTGATTAAATAGTTAACCATTCAACTATTTTACATGAGAAAAAGGAAGGGGATTATTATGATTACCAATAAAATTTTTTGGGTCGTGCTCTTAGGGATTTCTTTTTTAAAATTTGAGGGTTTGATGCATGGCTTGATGGAGTGCCTGCCGCAATTATTTTTTATGGTTCTTGTCTTTTGCGCGGTTGTTTTTATTGCTTTTCTGGCAATGATTATTCGCAACAAGAGGTATTTGGCTAAAAATAAATAGAATTACATCTTGGAAAAATTCAAAAACGGGTATAATAAATTAAGCAAAAAAAGGAGCCACAATGACGAAAAAGCAGATCCTGAGCAAGGGGTTCAAGGCCCTTTTAGCCACGCAGTTTTTAGGCGCGTTCAATGATAATGCCTTTAAGTTGGTCATATCTTTTCTCGCTGTTGATAGTTTGATGAGAGATGGTTACGGCACTTTGTACTTATCGCTGTCGGGAGCGATCTTTATCCTGCCATTTTTATTGTTCTCCACCTACGCAGGCTATTTAGCCGATAAATACAGTAAACGGCATATTATTATCTGGGCTAAGGTCGCTGAGTTTATGGTTATGTTTTTAGGCCTTTTGACGCTGCTGAATGGCTCTATCTGGCCTTTGCTTTTTGTGCTTTTCTTTATGGGGACGCAAAGTGCTTTTTTCGGGCCTTCCAAGTACGGCATATTGCCGGAAATCCTGTCTAAGGAGGATTTGTCCGAAGGCAATGGATTGATCCAGATGTGGACGTACGCGGCGATCATACTTGGACAAGCGGCAGGCGGATATTTGGTACACATCACAACCCCGCTTTTGTACAAAACGTCTTATGCTTTTTTGCTGATCTCCATCATGGGTGTGATTACAAGTTTCTTTGTGACCAAGGTCCGGCCTTCGGGGTCCCTGCGCCGTTTCAATCCAAATTTTCTTAAGGAGGTTTATTCCCATATTAAGGAAATACAGAAAAATCAGGCGGTATTTTTATCGATCTTGGGTTTGATGTATTTTGGGTTTTTAAGCGGGCTATTTCAGCTTAATATTTTATTGTACGCTAGAAAGCTTATGGCTTTGGACCATTTTCTTTCCAGTAGTTTATTGGCGATCCTTGCCCTTGGCATCGGAGCAGGAAGTTTTTTAGCCGGAAGGTGTTCTGACCAAAAGATAGAACTCGGCATCGTCCCTGTGGGTGCGGTCGGGTTAAGCCTGTTTACGATTATCCTGGGGTTTGCCTATGGATCTTATCCTTTGGTTCTGCTTTGCCTGTTCATTTTGGGGATTTCCAGCGGGTTTTATATTATTCCTTTACACGCCTTGATTCAAAGTGAAAGCCCCCATGATAAAAGAGGGCAAGTGTTGGCCGTTACCAATTTTTTATCGTTTTGGGGTATTTTTACCGGATTCATAAGCTTGTTCATTCTGAGAGACCTTTTGCAGTTAAACGCGGCGCAAATCTTTATTTTTGCCGGCATCTTAACGGTGTTCGGGACAGGGTATATTTGCCGATTGCTTCCCTCGGCACTGTTACGTTTTCTGGTTTGGACACTTACGCATACTTTATATAAAATACGGATCGTCAATAAGGACAATATTCCTCAACAGGGTGGTGGCCTTATTGTGGCTAATCATGTGTCTTATATTGATGCTTTGGTATTAGTGGTTTGTATTGAACGGCCTTTGCGTTTTATGGTCCATCGGCAGATTTACAATTTGCGATTATTAAAGCCGATTTTTAAACTAGCCGGGGCGATTCCGGTGGCTGCCAGTGATAAGCCTAAAGAAATACTTCACGCGCTGAACCAGGCACGTGAAGCGATCATGAAGGGAGAACTTGTTTGTGTGTTCCCTGAAGGACGGCTTACCCGGTCAGGGAATATTCAGAAATTCAATAAAGGCTTTGAGCGCGTGATCCAGGATACCGACTGTCCTGTTATTCCTGTTTACTTGGACAGGATTTGGGGAAGTATTTTCAGTTATGAAGGCGGGCGCTATTTTTACAAAACACCGAAAATCATTCCTTATCCCATCACCGTTTTAATCGGGGATCCTCTTCCCAGTGAAACAACGGCTTTCAGGGTAAGGGAAAAGGTGCGAGAATTGGGCGCTGAGGCATTTCAGTACCGTTTTACGGAACGTAGAACATTGCCGGAGGCATTTTGGCGAGAATCAAAGAAGCATCCTTTGCGCTTTTGTATTGCGGATTCGTCAGGGAAAAAATTGAATTATGCGGCCACTTTGCTTTCAGCCGTAAGTGTGGCGAACGCGCTCAGGCCCCGATTGTCCGGGGAAAAAAATATTGGGATCATGATTCCTCCTTCAGCCGGTGGGGTTATTGTGAATATCGCGGTCTCTTTTTTAAACAAGGTTCCTGTTAACCTCAATTATACAACATCCCATGATGCGCTTTCCTCCATACAGGGGCAGTGTGAAATGCAATATGTGATCACCTCCCGGCGGTTTTTGGAAAAAGTCCCCATTGATCTTCCCGGGGAGCTGATTTTTTTAGAAGACCTGATTGCCGGTGTAACGGTTAAAGAAAAAATCCGCGCTTTGGTGCAGGCCTTTATTTTACCAAGGGAGATCTTTTTGGGGCCTAAGGCTAAGCGGAATATCCATGATTTAGCGACGATTATGTTCACCAGCGGAAGTACGGGAGTGCCGAAAGGCGTGATGTTGAGCCATGCCAATATTACATCAAATCTTGAGGGATTGTATCAGGTTTTTAAAGTCAAGAATGAGGATAAGATACTGGGGATCCTGCCATTCTTTCATTCCTTTGGATTTACGGCGACCATATGGTTTCCTTTGATCAGTGGTATGGGCGCGGTTTATCATGTCAATCCCCTGGATGCGAAAATGATAGGTAAACTGGTCCGAACGCATAAAATTTCTATGTTGATGGCTACCCCGACCTTCTTGAATGCGTATACCCGCAGGTGCAAAGGCGAGGATTTTAAAAGCTTGCGCATCGTGATTGTCGGAGCAGAGAAACTCAAGCCGCAGGTGCTTCAGGCCTTTGTTGAAAAGTTTAATATTGAACCAATGGAAGGGTACGGATGTACGGAATTGTCTCCGATCGTTTCGATTAATCTTCCCGATGTCAAAGATGGTTCGGCACAAATTACACAGATCATGCATAAACCCGGAAAGATCGGATTGCCTTTGCCAGGCATCGCGGTCAAGGCCATTGACCAAAATACAGGCAGGTCTTTAGATGTTGATCAAAATGGATTGCTGATTGTGAAGGGCCCGAATGTGATGAAAGGGTATTTAAATAATGATCAAAAGACCAAGGAAGTAATAAAGGATGGCTGGTATATTACCGGAGATATGGCGAATATTGATGAAGACGGCTTTATTACGATAACCGACCGGTTGAGCCGGTTTAGTAAAATCGCAGGGGAAATGGTGCCGCATATTAAGATCGAAGAAAAGATCCACACTATTCTCAACGTGACCGAACAGGTTTGCGTGGTGGCTTCTGTTGAAGATGCAAAGAAAGGGGAGAAATTGGTCGTGCTTTGTCTGCGGGATATTGATGTGCCCTCTCTGGTGGATGAATTGAAACAAAGCGATTTGCCTAATTTGTGGATTCCGGATGCGGCCGCTTTTCACAAGATTGATGCGATCCCTTTTTTAGGCACGGGCAAGCTGGATCTTGGTACGGTAAAGCGTATGGCGCAAGAAATTTTCGGAAAGGAGGCCGCATGAGGGGGCCACGCCTAAAACGGATTTGCATCTTTTTGGCAAGCGTCGTGATGGTTTTGGGAGCTGTTACGTCCCAGGCACAAGAGAAAGAGGAATTCTTACCCAAAGATATGCGGTCTCTGAAAACTATTAATCGCGCAAACGGTATTAATCATGCCGAGGCGCTTGTGATCGCACAGCATTGTCTGTACAAAAGTCCGTTCTCGTCTAAGTATTTACTTTCGCCGCAAACGTTTATATTTCAAAAAGAAGATGACCGTTCTTACACGATCGGTTTTCAGGCCAGGCCGGAAATCCAGAATGATTGTTCGCTGAGTGCGGTGATCTCGAAATCCGGAGGGGATGTCTTGTGCCAATGTCAAGAAGAGTCAGCGCCGTTTGTCCTCAAAAGCGGTTATCTGACTACCAGGGACCAGAAAAATATCCATTACGACCATTATAAAAATGGGCATAAAAGTGTCGTTATTTTAGCGCATGGCTTTTATAATAGTAAAGAAGCGGTTTTGTTCATAAAGATGGCGCAGGGATTGCTTGCGGATCATGATGTTATTGCTTTTGATCTTCGGGGCCATGGTTTGAGTTCCGGGTTTTTTACCTGGACCGCCAAAAGTCCGTTGGATCTAAAAAGTATTCTGGATTATGCCGCTAAAGAATATGAAAAGATCGGGCTCATTGGGTTTTCTTTGGGCGCGGCAACCAGTATTATCACAGCCGCGGAATCCGAACACATAAACAGCCTGATTCTGGTCAGCGCGCCTACGGAGTTTTCCAGGATCGACGGAAAATTCTGGAGTATGGGCATGGAGGAAAATATTGTTTATAATTTTTTTGT
>JAGYNW010000041.1 GCA_018399915.1 Candidatus Omnitrophota bacterium | reverse complement strand
TAATCTTCGTAGTCATAAACAAAGTATGACATATAAAAAAGGAGAAATTGCCCAGTAGAAAGGGTTACAAGAAAGCGGTTTCGCGCAGTCTGTTTTTCCAGATCACATATCCGAAGGCTTAATGCCGCGCAGGGTATAGCTGACAATGTGTGCAGATATAAGTGGAGCGTTGCGCGACGGTGATCCGTTCAATGACAGACCCGCAGCGCGCGCAGGCTTTGTTATCGCGGCCATAGGCCTTTAAGTGAAGCCGATTACGACCCCTTTGCTTATTCGTCGAAATGAAATTGCCCTCGCCTTTGCCGAGTGAGGTCCCGAAATTGCGGATTCCTTTTCTTAGGACCGCACGTATCGCCTTAAAAAGCGAGCGGACTTCCTGCCTGGTCAGCGAACAGCTCAACCGTTGCGGATGGAGGCCTGCCTGCCACAGGGCTTCATCGATATAGATATTCCCCAGCCCCGCGACCACAGACTGGTCCAGAAGTAAAGGCTTCAACCTTCTTTTACGGCTTGCCAGAAGCTTATGCATCACCGGCACAGTAAAGGTATCCTCCAGGGGTTCAACTCCCAGGTGAGATAACTTATCGATCGCCTCCTTACCGACAAAAAGCCGTCCGAATTTCCGGGGGTCATAGAATCGGATATCCCGATGATTTTTTAATGAGATCATAATATGCTCGTGTTTCTCCCGGGGGGCTTGTAACGGGACATAGCGTATACGGCCGGACATGCGCAAATGGACCGCAAATAACTGCTGATCACTTAAATGAAAAACAATATATTTCCCGCGCCGGAAAATCTTTTCAATGGCCCGGCCAATAAGTTGTTTGCCAAGCAGCGTGGATGATAACCCGTTAGCGGAAGGCCGCCAAAAGACTTGGGCCTTCTGAATCGTCTGCCCCGTTAATCCTAACCCTAAAAGATCATTCACAACGGTCTGCACCTCCGGAAGTTCCGGCATATTATCTCCCTTCGACAAAAAAAATCATAAAGAAAACAGAGCATTATTCCCACGGGTTGGAAGGTTACTCCCGACGAAGCGTTTTCACAACATAATTCAGATCATCAACATAATCCGGATAGACATCCGCATTAGCAATAACATAGACTTCTACACGTGCCTCATCAGAATATAAAAAGATTGTATGCTTCGTGATCTTTGCCGCATGTGGCAATCTGAATACTTGCTCCCAGGCAGAAAATCCCTTACGGCCAAATTCTTGATCCGTGATAAGCTCCGCATTCTGTTGACGAATTACCTTCCGACTGATTTCCAGTTGGTCCTCCAATGTCCTGTGAGGATCTTGGGCTTTTACATCAATGACAAGAACTGTCTTCTCTTGAGGTTTTTCAGACCGGACAAACCGCATCCCATTGGAGTCACTTTTTAATGACCATCCCGCAGGCATGGAAAATTGAATCAGCCCCTGCTTATCAGTGTAAACATTGTTTGCGTTCGAACATCCCATGCCGCAAAAAAACATTGCAAGCAAAATAACAACCATTTTTAATCGCATAATCCATTTCCTTTTCTTATTTCAGTTTAACAATCCTTAGAAAAGCATAGCCAATCAATGCCAAAACCAAAACCCAGACGCCTATTGTCAACCAATAAAAGCATGGATTTTCAGCCAGACTATAAACACTCCATTCGCGCGTGGCGATCGAATCACCCCTGTAAATGCTGGCTTGACCTGTCACCAATTGCATTAAAACCGCATACCCAACAAAACACGAAAACAATAATAACGGAATCCCTACAAATATTTTCATGATTTTATGTTTAGTTTTTGCCATAATTTCTCGTCAATTGTCTATTGGGTCCGACGCTTATTGCCTCTTTTACTCAACCAAGCGGGGTCTGATCCATCATTGAAATCATCGTAAAATAAAAGCGAGGCATTTGCATATGGTCTTATCTGCTTAGGAACTTCCATCTTGCCCTTATCGGTTGATTAGGTTTTTATTTTAAATCCTTCTCAATCTTCTTATAAATTTTTGTGAATGGCCCACGATCCCAATCCGAATAAACTGATTTTGATAATTCCTTATCCAAAGGCAGCGCCTTCAAATCATTTTGTTGAAATATTTTTAATATTGATGGTGCGTATTTTTCACACAACCAACACTCACCCGGCTTCTCAAAACACGCCCGCATTCTTTTATAAATATCGACGAAATCCCCTTGAGCAATATTGCCGAAGGAAATATTCAGAAATTCACAAGGCTGAACATCTCCTTTAGCATTAATATAGAATCTATCGGTACCTCCAGCCGTACAACCAAAAACATTAGGATCCTCTTCAATTATTTGCGCAGAGATCGAAGGATAATCTCTAAATCGGGGATCATTATTGTACTGATGAATTAGTCCTTTAACTTTATCCAAATCCTGCTTACTAAAATCTTTAATTCCTGATTCAAGCCATCCACCTGAAGGCTTAGGCTTTATGAGTTGGATCAAACAGGCATTAAACCCCTTTGCTTTTTCCATCAGCTTTTCAAAATCTCCATTATAAAAGCTGCCTCGTTTCAAGCAGGAATTAAATGATACCGCGACGCCAGCTTCATGACACAAACGAACGCCTTCAACCATTGTATCCCAAGCTTTATCTGATTTCATAAAAAAATTAACTTCCTCCGGGACAGTGCTATGAATTGAAAACATTATTGATGTCAGCCCCAAACTTTTCAATTCTTTTAGTCGTTCCAGAGTCACACCATCACCCGTTGAATTTACCCATATTTCTGCATCCTGATCAATTGCAGCACATAGCTTTTTTAGACGTTCATAAACAAGAAATGGCTCGCCCCCTTCTATGTTGAAAAAAGCAATGCCCAAGTCCTGCAATTTTTTAACGGCATCTATTGTTAAATCAATATCAATATCTTTGCCTAAATCTTTTTTCTGGTAGCAGTGCTCACAATTAAAGCGGCAAGCAGAGGTTACTGAAACTAAAACGGTTGTGCAGGGAAGTTTTTCATCAAAAACTATAAATTTGCGGCAAGCCGTGAAAAATGCTTTTGACGGAAAACCGGGAATATATAATCCCATGCGTACAGTTTTACCAATTTTAACAAATTTATTATGATAAATTTTCGAAAGAAAATATAACAGGCGTTTTAAAAACAAAATATACCGACGAACGGATATTTTTCCCTTTACTATTCCTGGAAGATAATAAAAGAGTATCCATAATTTCACTTTTGTGGCAAATAAATATTTATTCAACCCTGAAATGTTTTTAATCTTGACCATAACTTTTCACCTACCCTTTATACCATTGAACGGTATTTTTTATACCTTCCTGCAATGTGTATTGAGCTCTAAATCCTAAGATTTCTTCAGCATAATTTGTTGAATATTCAATGTTATCGTAAAACGTATTAATTCTTGCTCTGGTCAACAAAGGCGGTTTTTTAATATGAAAAATTGTATATATCAATTCTAAGACAAAACCTAAAGGATAAACAGACCATTTCGGCAATAAAAAAGGTTTTCTAACTTCAGCATATTCGCAAAATAAGGATAATATTTTATCCATATATTCACGCTCATGATTCCCAAGAATAATACGATGTATTCCCTGTAATCGTCTTTTAAATGCTAAATAATACGCCTGGGCAACATCCACAGCATAAATAACATGAAACTTATTTTTGATCGTACCAGGAGAAACCGGGATCCCCTCTTGTATCGATTTTAGATATTCAATAAAGATTGTATCCGCGCCGTTTTCACCATAGATCCAAACTGGTTCTAATATGGTCAAATTAAGCCCATTTCTTTCAGCCAGATCCAAAGCTTTTTCACAAGCGATCCTTTTTGTGTCTCGATAATAATTCATCTTACTAGGAAAAACATTGTCTAAAAAATACGGATAATGTGACTTGAATGGTGATCCCTCCTTTTTTATTTCACTTGTCGATTCTTCCCCGTACACAGAATTTGTGCTTGTCATAATCACATCTTTTATCCCATTCTCAAAGCAGGCATTAAGAACGTTGAGAGTGCCTTCTACATTGGTTTGATAAAAGGTGTCATAATCACCCCAGTCCTTTGCGTAAGCTGCATTATGGATAACAAAATCGTGATCTTTAAAGGCATCAACCAAACTTTGCTTATCTCTAACATCGCCACGTTTAAAATCCACTTCAAATCCTTTAATATTGTCTAATTTACTTTCTTCTCTCACTAAGCAGGACACCCCGACTGAATTATCAGAAAATAGCTTAACAATATGACTTCCAAGAAATCCATTGCCGCCCGTGATTATTATTTTATTATTATTCATCATATTTTTTAAGCACAATCCCGGCGTTATGACCTCCGAAACCATAAGAGGTTGAAATCGCAACATTCAGATTAGCTTCCAAGGTCTCGCCTACAAGGTTCAAATTTTCTCTAGGATCAGGAATATTATTGCCATGCAATTTTGATCTTTTGATAGAGAGAGCTGTGACTGCCGCCTCCAGCGCTCCACTTGCGCCAAGCGTATGTCCCACTATGCCTTTTGTAGAATTAATAAAAGGTTGCTTTTCCTTTGGACCAAAGACCTTGACCATTGCATTGGCTTCGATATCATCATTAACTAAAGTGCCGCTTCCATGAGCATTTAAATAATCAATGCGTCTATCCTGCTTTAAATCATTTAGTAATTGTTGTATCTGATCACCTGAAGACTCCATTTGAACTATATTGTATGCGTCACTGTTACTCTGAAAATCCATTACTTCTGCATAGATTTGCGCTCCACGCTTCACCGCATGCTCATGCTCTTCTAGAACCAGAATGCATGACGCTCCCTGAGAAAATAAAAATCCCGTACTTGCCTTTGAAAATGGAATTGGTATGCCTTCTTGTGATTGCGTGAGAACACCCAGCATATCAAATCCGCGCATAACGCCACCATGTGAATCCGACAAACATTCAACTCCCCCGGTCAAGATAACATCTTCTAATCCGGTTTTAATGCTTTCAAGAGCCTTTCCTATTGCAAATGTTCCTGAAGCGCAAGCCGAATTGACCGTATAACTTGTTCCCTTTAAGCCATACGTTATCGAGATCCAGCTTGCAATGGAATTAGGCATAAGCATGGGAACGACCATGCGACTATATCGAATCTTGGCTTCCTTAAGTGCCTCGGGAATTTCACTTTTATCTTTGATAATATGTGCGAGATATGAATGAAAGCCGGTCTCAAGGCTGCTTATCCCGATCCCTACGATTGTTCCGCATGATTTTAGTTCAGGAATAATAAATCCTTTTTCTCTTTTATCCAGAACAAACCCCGCATCTTTCAAAGCAAGATTTGCAGCAATTAAAGAAAGCTTGTCTTCCCCTTGCGTAACTTTATTATAATATTGAGGAAAATCATATCCATCTAAGTCAACATTGGGATGGGGGCTGTAGTATCGAGATTTGAAACGATATCCTATTTCAAAGTCCTCAGGTATTTCTTTGATATTCATATGATTTTTCAGTACCGCATCAAAAAAATCGTCTTTGCCGACTCCAATAGAAGTAACCGGGCCTATTCCCGTTATGACAACACGCCGCATTACATTTGCTCCTTTAAATAAGAAATAAGCTGTTTCAAATATTCGCTTCGGTCATTAAAATCTCTTGCGCGAATATTTAAACGGCTTAAATCTATAGACTTTTTTTTATCAAAAAGTGTTTTTTTAGTTTCACTAATATTGCCGAGCTTATGATAACAAAATCCTTCTAGCTTTGCTTTCTCAAGAAATTCCTTCTCATTATCTTGATTCATAGTAAATAACAGTTCGTATTCCCCAGCTTCCCCAAGAAATAGTAATTCTTTCGGTAAAGATATCGCAGAGGCGCCTAGAGATCCGATATTAATATAGGGCAAATCATATATCTCATATCCAACATTATTAAGGTCAGCGATAGTGTTTAAAGCATTAAAAACACCATCGCTTGTATCAATGCAACAATTTGCATAGTCACGAATAAAAATCGCCTCCTTATTTCGTAACTGAAATTTATTTTTAACCATCGGGGCAATAAATTTGAATCGCTTATCTTGGGAATATATTTTTAAAGCGGCCTCCAGATTTCCAGTGCCGACTTTACCACTCATATAAATCACATCCCCGGAAACAGCTCCTTTTCTGCTAAGACGTTTCGTTTCTGTTTTGCCGATGACTGTTGCGGTATAATGCCAATTATCTGCCTTGCCAAAATCGCCACCCATAAAAACAACATCCGTCTTCTTAAGCACATCAGCAATACCTTGAGTAAATTTTCGTATAAAACATTCATCCCATGATTCACTGACAACCATAGCATGCCCATAATATAATGGGATTCCTGCGCAAGCTGTAATATCGCTTATGGCTCCAGCGACAACATTCCATCCTAATAAATAGGGATCATTATCACGAAACATGTCTTCGGAGGAAAACTCATCAATTGTAAACAGAAACTGTTTATTGCCGATAGAAATGACCTCAGCATCAGACTCAAAGCATTTATTAATACGCCTGTTACTTTTGGGCAAGAGCCCATCCATCATTTCAATTATTTTTTTCTCGTCATTAATGTGCTTCATAAATCAACTCCAACTTATCTTTTGCCATCTCGATACGGCACGGCAAGAATCCCTGAGGATCACCATCAAACTCTACTTCTGGCATAATACTGTTACCGGGTATTTCAATACATTTGGCATGCTTCATAACGACATTCTTGGTATTAACTATCTTATTGCTTCCATAAATCGTTTTGAGACAATCAGGGACATTCAGCCAACGGACATCGTGAATAGCTAACGCATAAAAGCGACCATCTCCTTCTTTCAAAGAATTTCTAATCTTAATCCCTGAGGCAACATGAAATGTTTTTCCAATAAAAAGATTGTATAGCCTCGAAACATTCATTTTTTCACCATCGATAACAACTGTTAACTCAGATGGTTGATAACGGATAAATGCCCTAATTACCGCGGTCAGAGTTCCCAAAAAATCCCCGAATATCTTTCTCATGCCACTATTTGCATATCGAGCAACGAAAGCTCCCATTCCAAGATTCACGCAGCATGAGAAATATCGTGTTGTAAATGAAGCGCTATCATCAACGATTAAACCATCTAAGGCCGTCTCAAAACCTGAAGACAGCCTAATTTGACCAATTTGAATATTTGTTGTATCTCCTTTCAAAAGAACATCAATTGACCGTTGAATGTCGTCATAAGGGAGGTAATAACTTTTGCAAAAATCAGGACTGGTGCCCGTATAGATGATGCCCATCTTTGCTTGGGATAACCTCGACCCCTGCTCATCATAAAATCCATTGATAACCTTGTTTATTGTCCCATCACCACCAACAGCTACAATGACATCATATCCCGCTCTATTGGCTTTTTGAGATAAAGAATACGCATCTTCAAGGGACTTAGTTATTTCAGAATCATAATCAATCTTTTTCTCTTCCAGTAAATTACATATCCTCGATATGAGCTTTTCGCTTCTTCCACTTCGTGATCCTGGGTTAAAAATAAAAAAGTACTTCATTTCAGTTCAAGTTCCCTGGCAACTTTTTTAAATATGTTCAATGCCTTATCAATGGTCTTTTCTGACAAGTTTGCCCCTGCAATCATGCGGATTTTGCTTTCATTCGGTGGTACTGAAGGAGGGATAAAGGGTGTTACCAGAATATTATTCGCATGAATCAATTTAGCCATAAGCGCACATTCTTCTACATTTCTCACCGATATTGATGTTATGGGTGCTTGCCCTTCTGTAAGGATAAATCCGCTATCAATCAAACATCCACTTATTAATTTCTTATACCGCCACATTCGTTCACTAAGGATAGAGAATTCTTCTTTTACGATGTTTAAAACAGCTTCCATTCCGGCTAGAACTGGCGGAGGCAAAGCTGTTGAATAAATGAGTCCCGGACAGGAGTATTTTAAATATTCTATTAATTCGCTTTTTGCACTTATCATGCCTCCAGCATTTGCCAATGCTTTTCCCAAAGAAGCCGTATAGATGCCGTTGAAATCTTTAATGTTTTTTTCTTCCAAGATTCCTCGCCCTGTTTTACCAATAACGCCAATCCCATGTGAGTCATCAATCACGGGAATGGCATTAAACTCCTCACACAATTTAACTATTTCATCAAAAGGAGCTATGCTGCCTTCGGTGGAAAACACTGATTCAGTAACGACGAATACTCGTTTATATTCAGCCGCTTTTTCCAAAAGTTTTCTGAGATGCTTCATATTGTTGTGCAGAAAAGGTTTTACTTTGCATCCGACTAAACGGACTCCCTGGATAAGCGAAGCATGTGCATAATGATCAATAATTATCAAGTCTTCTTGTTTTGCCAAAGACATGAAGACAGCACAGTTGGCTTGATAGCCTGACGGAAAAATGATTGATTCTTCAAACCCAACAAAACGTGCTAACCTTTTCTGAAGTTTCTGTAAAAGGATCATAGAACCAGTCGCTATTGGAGTACCGCACATAGAAGCACCAAATTTTCCGGCCGCAACCGATATTGCCTGGATCACTCTTTTATCGGCGGCAAGACCAAGGTAATTGTTGGAAGCTAAATCGATAAATTCTTTTCCATCAATCAGGATTGGATCATTTAAGCCAGACTCAATACAGCAATAGTAAGGATTAAAATCGTATTTATTAGCAAGGCTTTTATCAATGCTTAAGCTTGAGAAAATGTCTTCTCTCTTCATCAGGCCTCCTTTAAATCAGGACAATATTCTCTCAAAGCGTTCACAATATCTTTTGCATTTTTTATTTCACGGTAATGTTGGTCTTCAATCGATATGTTAAACTCATCTTCCAAGGCATTGACAATGATAACCATCGCAAAAGAATCTAATCCCAGCTCATCACGTAAATCTGTGTTTACATTAAATTCTGCTTTTTCTTCAAGATTTTCCTCAATAACGTTCAGAACTCTTTCTTCTAAGGTCACAGTTCCCTCCTTAAGGTTAAACAGCTTCCCCAAAATAACATTTTGTGGGATTAGGGCTGTCACACATGACGGCACAAATATTACAATTCAAGCATTTGCTTTTATAAGCATTATTAGCTTTTAATTTTTTGATTAAATCCGGCTCGCAGATAAAAGGCCGGCATAAACTGATAAAATCGGTTTCTTTCTTTTCTAAGGCATCGCTCATTTCTTGTTTTGTCCTAAAACCACCAACGCATATAATCGGTATTTGTGTATGTTGTTTGGCAATCTTTGCATATGCCAAGTTGTACATTGGTGAAAACATCTTTATTCGAGGTTTCATGAATGGATAAAACGCGTTTTTACGCAAAAACCTTACAATTGAATTGTTCGTTTTATATTTCGGGTTATATTCTAAAACAACATCAAGAGGGACTTTTTCTCCTCGAAAAATTCCTAATGCATGGTCCATCGTGCCATAGCTTACTTCAATAGCATCGACTTTCATTTCATCTAAAAAACGGATTAATTGAATAAATTGGTTCCTTTTAAATCCATTAAAATAATCATCACCCGAACTTACTTTTATTAAAATAGGAAAATCTTTGCCGCATTTTTCCTTAGTTCTTTCGATAATTGATTTCAAAAAATGTAGGCCTATGCCTTTTTCCGGGTCAACCCCATATATATCTTTCCGGCTATTAATTGAAGGCAAAATAAACTGATGAATGAGATAACCATGCGCAGCATGTATTTGGACTCCATCAAAACCCGCTTTCTTACATCTTTTAGCGGCATCAGCGAATTTTTCTATAATAGATAAAGCCTCTTCTGTGCTTAGTTGCTTGGGGAGACTTCCAAAATAAGATGACCTCTTCGTTGATGCTCCTCGCACAACACTACCTGTTGCCTGTTCAGTGGTTTGTCTGCCACAATGTGCTATTTGCATAAAAATTCTGCCATTTTGTGAATGCACCTTATCGGTCATAGATTGAAAAACATCGATCTTTGAATCATCATCAATCCCGGCCTGTTTGGGCTGCATTGCTCTCCCACCTTTGCTGATATAAGCAAAACCCGTAATTATGGCTCCGATATTATTTTTAGCAAGTCTTGTATATGTATTCAGGTATTCTTCAGTAGAAATACCCTGCTCATTAGACATTCCTTCATATGTGGCAGATCGGATGATTCTGTTCTCTAAAGTTATATTCCCAATATTTGTCGGTTTAAAAATCATTTCCATTAACTCACGCTTTTTGATTGCCATGTAAATCGAATAAAAATCCTACAAAAACATAAGACATAATAAATAACCACATAGCAAGATCAGGATTAAAAAAGGCAACGATTGTTGCTTCGCCACAGACGCAGGCTCGAAAGTTCGTTTTTAATGACTCATATGTTCTTGGTCCTGTTGGGTCTCGATAATAAAGCACCCCTGTCCACCCTTGCAAAAATATCGTTAAGCACCCCAAGATGATGAAAGTGTTATTGATCTCAATCCATAACATGCCGGTTACTTTTAGCACAAAAAAAGTGATCGTCGGTAAAAATGTAGCGAACAGCGCAATAAAGCGGGCATTTTGTAAACCGTATTTGACAACAAGAGTCTTTTTCCCAACGGCTTTATCTCCATGATAATCTTTAAAATAAGTATAAAATGTCATTAACCCATTAATCACCCAAACTAAAATTAGTCCTGATAATCTATGGGGCGCTAAGAATGAAGCTTGAGTTGGGCCACATGCATGGGCTCCATACAAGGTAGCCATTGTAATCATTAAGCCAAAGACAATGTTTCCCAGAATGCTATGTCCTTTTGCATATTCGTAGATAATATTGAGTACGACACCAGCCAAAAGGAATAACACCGCGATAGGCTCAAGATAAAACCAAGTAATAACAGAAGCTATGATTAAAATTAAGATTGAAAGGCCAAGGGCTTTATTGGCATTCAATTCACCTGTTACCATAGGACGGTCAGGAGCGTTTATTTTGTCTGCTTTAAGACCCAGATAATCATTGATAATTTGATTTATCCCCCAACTTAGAAAAAGCATGAATAAAATTACTATCTTTTTCTCTTGGCTTGGCATCACTTCAATCGTCTTCTCGGTTGGACTATTAGCTAATAATTCATAGTAAGCAACACCTATCCACCCTGCAATACCTGTGACAAATGAATAATAAAGCCTCATTGACTTCACATATGCTCTAAGAAACTTGATCATATAACTTTCTCCTCCTTACACAGTGTTGCATTGAACCGCATGTTTATTTTTTCAGGCTTCAATAATGGTTGTTGCTGCGCCTAAGAAAAATTCCACAAGACCCATACTTTTATAATTCTGTTCTTTGCCGATTTGAATCATTATTTAACTCTTTTTTTAATATTTTCTCTGATTTTAACGAGCAATGAGCTAAGTCTACGGCTTTCTTCAACTGAAAAACAGCCCATGATCTTTTCAACCGTTTTAACATATAACGGCTCGACTTCTGATAATTTCTTTATGCCTTCAGACGTCAATTCCACTTGATAGACTCTTCTGTCTCCTTCCATAGGAAGCCTACGGACATACGCTTTCTTTTGAAGTTTGTCGATGAGGGACGTAATATTCGAACGGCTAGAAACCATTCTTTCACTTATTTCAACTTGTGTTAATTTGCGGTTTTCGAGCTTAATAATGATCATTATGTTGTATTGGGCTTCTGTTATTCCTAAATCCTCGAAAAAGAGCCTGGAAAATTTTTGTAAATAATTATTGGTATGAACTATGTTAAGAAGCGCCTCATGGCGGGGCGAGTTTATTTTTTGTTTGATCTCTTTTTCTAATGACATTTTCCGTCTCCTGATTAGCTCGATTATCAACCGTTAACCTGTTAACAATATAGCACATAACAAATGTTCATGTCACCCCCCAATGCAAAAAAAGGCTTTCATCGATTAATCCGTTGAAAGCCTTACCAGGGCCAGAGCTCGTTTAAAAACTGTCCCCTTCTACCCTTCTACAGACAAACGGCTTAGACGCTCTTTTACAATCCCAATAAACTGCTCTTGTTTCTCTTTATCCAGATATGACGATTCAATATATTTTTTTATTACTTCAAACTTGTTCTGAAATTTCTCATATCGGATTCTTTCAGGAACATTAAGATATCCAGCCAAAGCATCAAAATCACCACGGGTTAAGTTATTCTTCTTAGCGTTAATCGTAATAGCAGAATCTTCTTCCCTCGGAATCACTAGCTTTGAACAAACGATATCATAAATGGGCGTTAGACGGATATCCTCTTCCTTATACGATATCGAATAATTCTTCAAATGCGCATCACCATTTCCAATAATAAAACTGAAAACAACTCTCTCAAAAAGTAATTGAACATCATAACCGGGCGCCGATGAAATTTCTCTCAATTTTCGCCCTATTTGTTCAACTGATCCTCGATATTTATCCGTCTTCTCTAGAATCTGAAAAAAATCTTCCTGATGAATTTTGTTCCCTTTCTCCCGATCAAACCTTTTTATTACATAAGCAAAACTTCTATCTTTCAGCGGCAATAAACAATGGGGAGGAGTATCAATCCCTAATGCTTGGGCGATATCCATACAACATTGTTCGTTTTCCGGGATATTTACAAAAGATTGTGTTTGAGGCTTTAAAATATATTGACCACCTTCACTCGCTACAATCAATTCATTATTCTTCTTGTCCAACTTCACAGATAATTTGGGCTGAACTCCTGAGATAGAAAGTTTCCCCGCAAGTTTCTGCGCCTCTGTAGATATCTGAAATAAGTCAAAATTAATACTCGGCAATTTTGCCGAATTGAACATTTTTTTTATCGTTTTTAATTCCACTCTGTTATAACT
>JAGYNW010000040.1 GCA_018399915.1 Candidatus Omnitrophota bacterium | reverse complement strand
TTGCCGCGATGGACAAGCCTGTTTTAAGCGGCATCGGCCATGAGATCAATCTCAGCGTCACGGATCTGACCGCGCATACCTTTGCCAAGACCCCGACGGCTGTCGCGCAATTTTTGATCGCGCGGGTGGATGCTTTTTTAACCGAACTGGAGGCGCGCAGGCGCACGGTCCTGGATCTCGCTCAAGACATGCTGGATCAGCAGAACGCGCGGCTCAAAAGAAGGGCCGGCCTGCTGCACAACAGTACTCTGGGGTATCTGAAAGAGCATCAGCAGAAGATGATCCTTTACCGGGAGGTCCTGAAACAGCGGCCGCAAAGATTTTTAACGGATGCGCGCAGATCCCTGGATCTGGCGGCAACCGGCCTGGTCAGGGCCGCGGGCACCCGCGTTTTTAACGCGCAGGAAAAACTAAAGGCTTATGAAAAGATGATCGCTATTGTCGATCCGGTAAATACCCTGAAACGGGGATTCAGTATCACGCGTTCAAGCAACGGCGGCGCGGTAACCCGTGTCGATCAGATCCCGGTTAAAGCAACGCTTGTCACTCAGCTTTCCGATGGAGAGATCACGAGCCGGGTCACGGATGTGAAGAAAACACCGAAAGGATGAGAGCGGATTTATGAAAGAAAAACAAAAAGATTACAATCAAACCATTGAGAAACTGGACGCCATCATTGCCAGGATCGAGACGGAAGAGATCGGGGTCGATGAATTGGCCCAAAAGGTCAAGGAGGCCGTGGGCATGATCAAATTCTGCAAAGATAAGATCCAGAAAGCGGAACTCCAGGTCAAGGATATCGTCAAGGAATTAGAGGACGAGGACTGATCCATGGTCTCTCTTTCCACCTGCTGGAATTATGATCCGGGCATGGATCTCGCCGCGTGGCTGGACACGGTCAAGCGTATCGGTTTTGATGCCATTGAGCTTGATTACAATATCACCCGCGCGCACCTGGCGGCTTTGCCGTCTTTGTTAGCGGAAAAAGGCCTCAGGGTCTCCAGTGTCCATAATTTTTGCCCGACTCCGGACGATGGTCCGTCGACCCGGCACAAATCCAATTATTACCGCCTTTCAGCTTTGGATCCCTGCGAGCGGGCCAAGGCCGTGGAATGGACCTGCCGGACGATAGACACCGCGGTTCGGTTTGATGCCAAGGTTGTGGTGATCCACGCCGGATGCGTGGATTTTGAAGATGAACGCTCCACGCCTTTACGGCGTTTGTACAAAGACGGACACAAGGGAACCCAAGCTTACACCGCCGAGCTTCAACGTGTGCTTGAGAACCGCAGAAAAAATCAACCGCCTCACCGCGCCGCGGTGGCGTCGAGCCTCGCCGATATCCTGCCTTACGCGCAGGCCCAAAACCGGGTCCTCGGGTTCGAATCCCGATATTATCCTTTGGAGATCCCGGATTTTGAAGAGATCGGTTTTTTCCTCGATAAATTTCACGCGCAGGGGCTGTACTACTGGCATGACATGGGCCACGCCCAGATGCATGAAAACCTGGGGATCCAAAAGAACCTGGCTTTTGTCAAGGCCTACGGCGGCCGCATGATCGGCATGCATATTCATGACATGAAGGGCACGCGCGATCATCACGCACCGTTTAGCGGCGATATCGATTTTGACAGTTTTCTTCCCTTTTTGAGGGAGTCCCCTTTAAACGTTTTTGAGGTAAAGACCGCGACGGCGCAGGAGCTCAGCGCTTCGCTTAAGGAATTCCGTCAACGGATGGAGCTGTGAGGCATCATGGCGCCGGCTGCCTGCTTGGCAACGGATTTTGAGCCGGTGGAAAGATCAGCAAGCTATGCATGAGATACACACAAACAAGGGAAAGGGAAGACGCTCCGGGATAACCGACAGGATCGCGGGGGGCATGATTTTCACTCTCCCGTTCATTATTTGGGGTTACGCGTTCCGGTCTTTTTACTCAGCCGCCAAAGGTTTGCTGATTATGGCAGATGCCCGTCTTGCCTTTACTTTTTTGAACCATTATTTGAATCAGGTCCTTCGGGGAGTCTACCCTTTCTGGAATCCCTTTAATGCCTGGGGCCGTCCCGATGACCATGTGGTCAGGAATTTTGCGGAATTGAACCCGGCTTGGTACCTGATCCCATTTTTGAAGCAATGCGGCCTGCCAACGTCACTGGCCTTTTTTGTGTGTTGGGTAGGTTTTTTCTTCCTGGGCGTGATCGGTTTTTATTTTTGTGCCCGTCTGGTTTTGAAAGACAAGCTATATGCCTATGCCGCCATGATCCTTTTGCTTTTTTCCGGCCTGGGGACCAATCTTTTTAATGATATTCTGGTGATCCTGATCTTTGTGCCCGGGGTTTGGTTTTTTTATTTTCTTTTGGTCTTTACGCGAACCTTCCGGCCACAGGCGTTTGTCGGATTGACCTTTACGGCCATGCTGCTGGCCATCACCTATATCCCGTTCATTTTTGCAACTGTATTTTTGACCTTTGCCGCAAGCTTTGTATTTTTGTGTTCGGCGCAAACAGCTTGTTTGGCCCGGCGCTTTTCCGGGTTTTTCCGGGCGCGTAAATGGCTAGTTGTCATCTGCTGCCTTTCTTTGGTCTTCGCCGCCTTGCCAGGTTATTTCTACAGCCAGGCCGCGCGAAGCGGGGATTATATCGCGACCTGGCGCGATTCCGGCGGTCTTAACGCGGATATCATTGAATTGTCTTTAGAGAACGCGCAGCGCGGGGGAGCGATCATCGGGTCTTTGTCTCTGCGCCGGCTTTTCAGTGAACTGGATACGATCCCGCATTTGGGTTTTATTTATGTCCCGATCTTTTGGTTTTTGCTGGCCACTCTGGGGCTTATCGCACCTATCCGGAAAAGGACCTTGTTCCTTTTCAGTGTCAGTTTTTTTCTTTTCTGTCTGAGCCTTAGCGGCGTGTTCCCTTTGCACGGGTTCTTGTTCAGGTTTTTGCCCTTTATCCGCAGTAACCGTAATTTGCATTTTTTTATCTGGTTTGCCATGCCGTTTTTCATTTTGTTTTTATTGACGCAGCTGCAGGCTGTTTTCGCGCAAGGCCCCAGGCGTATTTGGCAAACAACCGCGGGTTCTGTTTTTATCCTGGCGGTTCATGGGGGATGGTATCTTTTTTTGATACCGCGTGGGCATGTGCTTGTATCAAGCTTTGTCACGATCGGTTTGAGCTGCCTGTTTTTTCTTTTGTTATGGCACAACCGTTTGCCGCAAAGACACGCGGTTTTTCGGTTGGCCTTGTTGGCGGTCGTCGCATTGCAACCTTTGGCGGTTTACCGGACAGTGGTCTATAATTCGCGTAAAGGATATGATGCCTTGACCCGAAATCCGCCGGGCAAAGAAGCCTCTGTCCCGGAGTTTTCCTTTCAGCGTCCGGACAAGGGCGCGGTCAATCCCCAAAATTCACCAGGCGCCGCAAGTGATATTTTTCATCGCGAGACCTCAGACACCTCAGGGTTTTTGGCGCCGCAACAGTATTATCATGGCTTGCAAGCCGGTTACGCCCTGGCAGAGGCTGTGCCCGCGGAACTTTTGTCTTCTTATGTGCGTCACAAATTTCTTCTTTACGATGAGATCTCTGTGGTTGCGCCCGGACAGATCAATTATGATAAATTGGCTGCGGCCTTGAGAGCTAACCGTAATTTAGCCTACGTTGAGGCCTTAGGCCCCGGTAAGGGGCCAGACCTTAAGGAAGGCCGGCAGTTAGGCGAGAAAAACAAGGACAAGCTGCCTTTGCATCCCCAGATCATTGACAAGGAAAACCCTGCTTTTCAGGTGTTGGATTTTGATGTCAATCATCTGCGGTTTCGGACAGATCTGCCGGCAAGAAAGTTTCTGGTTTACAATGACAGTTATCATAAGGATTGGCAGGCCTTTATCGACGGGAAAAGGGTGCCTTTGTACCGCGCCAATGCTGCCTTTAAAGGGATGTGGGTTCCGGCCGGGAAGCATGAGATCTTTATGCGTTTCCGGCCTTTGTGGCGCTATGCCTTCATGTATGGTTTGATTGGGCTTTTTATTTTTTACGCAGGGTGGGCTTTGATCTGCGCGGGCAAATATTGTTTGAGGGCCCTTTTAAGGTCTCAAGAAGATCAGGAGAAAGAAGCACGTGAATAAACGGATTAACAAAAACTTTTTTACCAGGGTCCAAAAGATCCTTTACACCGGCCTGGGCAGATGCTATGTTCTGTATCTGCTGGCCGCGTTGATCTTGGTCAACGGGGTGGATCACCGGAAAGTGATTTTCAAGACCTTGGACGCTTTCCGGCGGGCGGAAATGGATGTGATCCATCAGGCCCGCGGCAAGGATGTCATGCAAGGTTTTGTCTTGAGAGACGCGATCCGCTATTACCGTAACATCGTGGCTTTGATCCCTGAGGTGTCTTTGGCCCACAGCCTCTTGGGTTTTTGTTATTACCAGGCGCGGGAATATGAGAAGGCTATCACCCATTACACCAAAGCGGTCGAGCTGGACGGGGAATATCTGGGCCTGCATTACAATTTGGGTGTCCTGTACTTTCAAACCGGAGATTATGCGAAGGCCATCGGTCAGTTTCAAAAGGTCTTTGAGGCACCGGTGGCAAAGACACTTATATATGCCGGATTGATCAGTCCGTTTCCGGGAACCCCTGGCCACGACGAGGAGAGTTTTCGTGCCTCCCGGCTAAAGATGCTCAAAGACACGTATACCTCAGCCTCACGGTTCATTGTGCGCGGATATCAGCAGTTACAAATGTACGAACCGTTGTTAAAAGAATCACTGAAAGCTATCCGCAGGGATCTGGATGACAAGGATTATTTTTTCTATCACGCGGCATTAGCCGCTTTTCATCTTAAAGATTATCCCAAAACCGTTCAATATTGTTCCTATGCGCTTGAGGTCAATCCGGAAAACAGCCGGGTTTATGATTATCTGGGAAAGGCCTTTGAGAAACAGGGATTGAAGGCACTGGCCCGAGACGCCTTTGCCCGAGCCCAGGCATTAGAGAAACGGCAATCAGCCCAGGCAGCGGCCGAGACGGAAAAGCCCCCGGGCCTTTTTGTTTATGTGATTGATGCCAAAGAATATTTCCGTCAGGCCGCGATTGCCAACGCCCAAACAGATAAAAAGGAGTCAGCCGAGTGAATCAGCCGATCAAAACATTTTGGGAACGCCATGCCAAGTCTCTGGCTTTTGGTGTTTCCTTTCTGGTGTGGCTATTGTGTTTTAAGGATTTCTTTGGCGGAAAGCTGGCCTTTACGTCAGACGCGGTCTCGTACTATGACCATATCAAGTTTTTTATCGAGAGCCTTGGACAGGGAGTTTATCCGCTCTGGGACCCTCACTGGAATAACGGCGTACCCAATGAATTTTTTTTGCGGCGTTTTGGCTCCTTTAATCCGTTTTTTTTATTGATCCTGCTTTTTTATAAAATGTCCGGCGCGTATCTGGCGTCGTATCTTGCGTTCTTAGCGGTGTATTATTTTGTGGGCATGTACGGATTTTACAAGCTCGCCCAGGTGATCTTTCAGGAGGACCGCTGCGCGTTTTTGGCCTTTCTTTTGCTTATGTTCTCCTCTTTAGGCACGCGTTTATTTGATTCTTATATTTTGTATTTTTTTGTGCCCGGGGTCTGGTTTTTTTACTTTCTTTTGGCTTTTATCCGGTCCTGGAAAACGTACGCGTTTTTAGGCATGAGTTTTACCGTAATGCTGGTTTTGACAACCTATATCCCTTTTTATTTCATTAACGTCTTTTTGACCTTTGTTGCGTGTTGTCTTTTATTTTATGCCAGATCCCTGCGCGCATGTATCGCCGGCACTTGGGCATTTGTGCGCCAACACAAGGCCCTGGCTGCGGTTTGTTTTCTGGTTGTGACGGCTTCGGCATTGCCGGGTGCCCTGATCGTCAAAGAGGGAGGGAGCAACAATTTTGTCCTGCCCCACAGGCATTACACCTCATCCGCAACCAATACCATGCAGGTGGGTATTGATACTATTAAAAGTTGGGGAATGCTGGAGGATTTGGTCTATTCGTGGGCTTATCGCGATCTGAGCCGTTTTAAGTTCGCGGTTGTGTATATCCCGATCATGGCCTGGATATTGTGGTTGCTGGGATTATTTAATCCTGTTAAAAAAAGGTTGGTATTCCTTTTAACCTGGGGCATTATGCTTTTTCTGATGCATTCCCCGCATTTTCCTTTTTATGAATTTTTCTATGAACATGTTTTTTATTTCAAGTATTTCCGGAATCTGCATTTTTATTTGTGGATCGCTTTGATGCCGCTCTTCATTTTGGTGGCGGTCGAACATTTCCGTTTGTTTTTGGCGCGCAATGAGAGTTCGGCGCGCCTGCCGGTCAAGGCCGTGGGGGGCGTGATTCTCGCGCATATGATCGCTTTGTATCTGTTGTGGTGGCAGTCTGATGCCATCGCGGTTTCCTATCTCTCGGTCATCTTAAGCGGAGTCTTTTTCGTGCTTTTGATTGCCAAGCGCCTGAAGGACGGAGGCATTTTTCTTTTTCTGAGTGCTCTGGTCGCGATTCAGCCGCTTGCGGTTTATGGCTACCTGCAAAGGAATTATGATGAGACGGCAAGACCGTATCAGTACGACAAAGTCAGCCAGAGCTTTGTTTTCCGGCAACCTTTTACCGCTGAGGTCCGTTTGCCCGAGGATCATCAGGAACGGATCCGCTACAAGGAGAACCGGCTGTACTATGCCACCGGATGGTTCGCGTTCTTAGACCGCAATATTTATTATCCGGTCTTAGCGAAATATCTTGAACACAAATGCCTGCTTTATGATGATGTCCGCCGGGTCACCGATCAAGACCTGGATTTTGTTGCTGTGGAGTGGTCGTTTTTTGAGCAAGAAAACCTGGCGTATGTTGCTTTGTTTAAAGGGGAAGAGGGTTTCTCATTTGCTGACAAAAAGCCCGCCAAGCCTATGCGCAGGACAAGCATTTCAGAAAAATCGGAAAATTTTAAGGTTTTACAGTATAATGCCAATAGTGTGATTTTTGAAACGGATTATCCTGAAGAGAAATTTTTTGTGTATAATGATGCCTTTCATAAAGGCTGGCAGGCGTTCCGCAATGGTGAAAAGATCAAAATCTATCGGGCGAATGTAGCGTTTAAGGGTGTCTTTCTTCCTGCGGGGAAAAACCGTATTGTGTTTCAATTCAAGGATAACCGCTTTCGCCGGATATTGAATTTTCTTTTAATTATTATTTTTCATGCCGTATTTTGGTCTATAATATGTTTTTGGTACAAGGCAGCAAAACACGCGGATCATGCGCATAATCTTTAATCCTGAGGCAGAGCTATGCAAAAAGAAGGCCGAGAGATACAACCTGGAAAAAAACGTTTTTTCCGGACCATCAATTATTTCATCCTGGTTTTGGCGGGATTGGTGCTTCTTTCCTTGCCGTTTGTAGATTATCAGAAAATGTATTTGGGTATCCGGCTCAAGGTTCTGAACCGGTTGCGGCCACAATCCATTACCTACCTGGTAAATTTTTCCCGTAATCCGGTCATTCAAAAAGACGCGCAATTGGATAAATACCGTTTTTATTATAAGAATGTGCATGACCTGATGCCGGACCGTGTGGACGCTTTAGGCCTTTACGGGTATTGTTCCTATTATTTAGGGAAGCCGCAGAAGGCGATTGAAGCCTATCAAAAAGCCATTGAAGTCAACCCGCATTTCTTTTGGTTCTATCATAATGTTGGTTTGATCCATTTTCAGACGCGGGATTATGATGCCGCGATCACCACGCTTAGCAAGGCTATCAGTGCCCGTCCGGAAAATGTGTTACGCGTGATCTCGCTTTCGCGTCGGATTTATTGGCCCCTGATTACAGATAAAGAAGGCCGTGTGGACGAGGCCCGATTGACCCAACAGTTGCGAAGGGGGTACCGCAATAGTTATTTAGTCTTGATCCTCAGTTTTCGCGAAAAAGCACAATACCAGCAGATGTTCCAGGCCTCGCTTAAAGCCATTGAGGCGCAATTGGATGGGGCCGGGAATTTTCATTTTTACGCGGGCGTGGCCCTGTACCGTTTAACGAAGTATGAAGAGGCCGCGGTTTTTTTCAAAAAAAGCATCGAGAAGAATCCAAAGCACGTTGAGGCGCTGAAACACTTGGGGATCGTATCGGTGGAACTGGGATCTAAGGAATTGGGCCTGCAATTGATCAAGAAGGCGGCCTATTTAAAAGAGACCGGGGATGCCTATATTCTTAAACCGCAGACCATTCCTTTACAGCCTTATTAATCAAAGAAAAAAGACCAAGACCGTGTTCGCAGACCGCAAAAAACAACTTTTATTGACACTGATCATCTTTTGTGTGTGTTTTTCCGTCGGCCTTATCCTTTCGGCCCGGAAACCGCTTTGGAATGATGAATCTTTCAGTCAATCCCAAACTATTGAGAAATTTTCTTACCGGGAATTATTTTTGGGCACAACGAAAGTAGAAGGCAATAAATGCCCATTGTTTTATGCCACGCAAAAGGCGCTTTGTCAGGCCGCAGGCTACCGCTTTCCCCATGTCTGGAGGCACCAATGGTTGATCAAAGACATGCGTTCCCAGATCCTGTTAAGGATCAATCCCAATTTTTTTATGTCGATGAGCATAGCATTACTCTTTTTTTACTTTGCCCGGCACTACAGCACCGGCGCCGGGATATACGCGGTCAGTGTTGCCTTGTCTTTTTTTATGGTGTGGTTTTACTGGGTGGATGCCCGGCCGTATGCCATGTGGTTCTTTTTTTCCACCGTACAGGTCTTGCTGTTTTTAATCCTGCTGAAGGCGAAAGGCGGGCAGGATCAAAGACGGGCTTATGCGGGGTTATTTGTAACCCATATCTTGATGGCCTTTACGATTACGATTGCGGTTATGCAGATCGCGCTGATAGGCGTGTTCCTTTGGTCTTTTAAAGAAAGGCATTGGCAAAAACACATTGCGATCACGGTTGTCCCGGTGATGATCGGCCTGTTGTATTACTTTTTTACCTCTAAAGGGTTGACCCGTTTTTTCCTTTTGCCTGATCCGTTAGCTCTCCTTCATGCGTGTGTTCCTAAGGGCTGGTTATTTTTCTTTGTTTTGTACGCGGCAAGTGTGGTCTACTGTTTGCTGCGTAAATCCGCGAAGGGGTTTGATGGTGCCGGTTTTCCAGATTGTCATGAGGACAGAACAAAGACCGGAGTGATCTACTTAGGTTTAATCGCCGGGATGTATGCCGCGGCATTATTATTGCTGGCCAATCTGATGTCGCGGATCGTTCCCAGTGACCAGGCCGCGCATTATATTCATGAACGGTATTTTTTGTTCCTGGTACCGGTTGCGATCATCGGGATTACACTTTTTTCCCTGCATTTATGGCAGATGTTCAAGGCAGATGCCTGGATGCGCCTGAATATCGCTATCGGCTTAACCGGGGCCCTGGTGCTTGCCTATCTGGATACCTTTATCCGGTTAGTGGCCAAGCATATTTATTTCTAACGCGCTTTAAAAAGGGAGTCCTGTGCCGCAAAAAACTTTACAAAGATTTTTCACTCCGGTTGTCAAGGGATTGGTCACGGTTTTGTTACTATTGCTTTTTGCGAAATTGACCATGGACCGATGGCAGGATTATCGCGTGGCAAAGATTGAGGCGCAGTTCTCTCAATTAGGTTATCTTATGCCCCGGGATATCCGTGATTTTGTGGTGCAGATAGAAAAAGATCGGCAGTTTGATCCTGAGCAATTGAGCCGCTATATCGCTTATTATCAAAGCGTCGTTAAGTTGCTTCCCCAAAAAGCTGATGCCCACGGTATGCTGGGTTTTTGTTTGTATCAGGCCGGGCACGATGAGCGCGCGATCGCGGCTTATCACAAAGCCATCGGTATTAATCGGCATTTTTTCTGGTTTCATTATAATTTGGGTTCGATCTATTACAAGAATGGCCGCTACGAAGAGGCAGCGCGGTCGTTCAAGACAGCCTTGGAAAAAAGTTTTGACGCTGCCATGATGTTCATACAATTATCACGAAAGATCTACCATCCGCTTATCGTAAACCGCAGTGATTATTCCGGGGATTTTCTCAAAGAAAAATATCAAACGGATAGCCGCCACAGTTATGCCTTTTTGATCCGCGCTTATTATGCGTTGGAAAAGTTTGATGAGGTGATCAAGATCGCGCATTACGCCGATTCTCTTTCGGACGGGGCGCCGGACAAGGAATTCTTGTATTATTATATGGGAGTATCGTTTTTTCAGAAAAAGGAGAATGAAAAGGCTATCTTTTTCCTGCAAAAGGCGCTTGAGCGTAATCCGAAAAACGCCGATGCTTTTGGGTCTTTGGGCATGGCCGCTAAAGCCTTAGGGAAAGAAGATATTGCAGTGAAATATCTTGGGACAGCGCGCTATCTCCGAGATCAGAATCAGCACGTGCCGGTCCAGGACCCTGAGGTGCGACTGGCAAGTTTTTAATAGGATTCAGTGACCAGGAACGGACCGATCAAAAAAGATTTTGTATTTTCCCCCACGGGCAAGACATGTATCCTTACATTAAGTTTTTTTTCCGATGGCCGTAGCGTGCGGGTATCAAAGCGGAACATCTGATACGCGTTTCCATAGGTTTGTTGTCCTTCAATACGCCGGGTATTGTACTCAAGCAGAAATCCACTGTGCCCCTTGATAAAGAAAACAATCTCATTAACTTCAGCCCCGGGGGCCTGTTTGATCTGTGTGGCCACCTGATCGCGGGTAGCGATCAAAGGCCGGATCGCCTCAGGGCCGCGGGTATCCCGCAATTTTTTTACAGGAAAGGATTCACGGGAGATCACATCATAAAAGGTGTTGGCGCGGCGCATTTCCTCTCCGGGTGTACAGTCTTTGGCAAAGGGAACATTGGCATAGGATACCAGCGCGTGCCCTTTTTCCAGGGCTTTTAAGTAACGGAACGGGATCATGCGGGCATAGAGATTTTGGAACGGATCATTACGCTTGGCTAATAGGATCTCTTTATTGCCGACAGGGAAAGACAGATAGACCGGACGCAAAGATGCATCTTTAATAACAGAACCGGCCGCGATGACCCTTTTCACCATTTCTTGGGGTTTTTCTTTATGGCCTTTCTCAAAGCGCATAAATTTCAAGGCATCTTCCGGGCCGTCTTTCAGGTGCGTGATATTTGAAAACCCGATCAGCCCGATCAGCAAAAGCACGCCGCAAAATCTTCGTTCAGATGCCACCAGATTTTTCATCAGAATGCCAAGGGCCAGCGCGAACAAGAGCGCTTCGGCATAGATGTAGTAATAGCTGAAAAAGAAAAGTGAAGGAAAGACCGTCCCCTCGGGCATAAAGACACGGTGGTATCCGGCATTGTGCGGAAAGAGAAAGGCCTTGATCAAGATCATCAGCAAGATGGGCGAAACGATCTTCCATTGCGCCTTGGCTGGCCGGTAAACGATCATCAGGATCAAAACCGTTAAGGCCGCAAGCGTTGCCAGGATACCCGGCAGAGTTTGGTCCCAATAGCCGTAATTGCGGGGCAAAAAATAAGTAAAGAATGCCTTGGTGATATCACTCAGGATCACGGCATTCGTCAGATATCCCGCAAGATTCTGGATGAACTGTGATTGTTCGCCGGTGTGGGCGCGGGTATCAATAATATTGACGGAAATATGGTAGGCGGCCGCGCTTAAAGCGGCAAAAATTATGAGCATGGTGATTGTCCCGAGGATAATTTTTCTGTTAAAGATTCCTTTTAGTCCAAAGCGGATCCCGATATAGAAGAAAAGGATGGGGAAGAAGAAAAACGCGATCTCGTCGGTCAGCAGCCCCAATAGCAGGACTGTAAAAAGAATCAAAAGCCGTTTGCCTGAAAATCTTGACGGAGCGCGTCCTTTCCATGCCAGGATGATCCAGCCTAAAAGGAAAAAGGTCATAACCAGCAGTTTTGCATTGCGAAACGGATAGACTAAGGTGGCCATGGCCGCGCCGGAGTTGAGCGCGAGCAGGCCTCCGGCCCAGCCGGCATTACGGGAGCGGGTAAGCCAAAAGACCAGAATCCCGGTCAGCAGGGCATTGAGAATATGGATCAAAATAAGCGTGTAGTTGCGCAAAAAAACCAGCCCGAAGTTTTGCCAGAATTTAAAGGAAAGCATTTCCGTGAAATACGAAACCTGGCGTGTCCGGAAAGTCCCGTCGGCATGATAAATATTAAAGGGTTTTGCAAAATCCCCGGGATGGAGTCCTGTTTGCAAGGTATGGTCCGGTTGCCGGGATTCAGACCAGAATGCGCCTTGCCACAAGATCTCATCATTGGTCCAATACGAGGCCATACCATTGCCTGGGCGGTTATGCCTAACACAACGCATATCAAAACACGATGGACCAAGGCATTACCCAAAGAAAAAAAATTCAACGGGCCAAATTAGACCCCAAACTTTATGCCAAAACCGCGACATACGCTTCTGTTGGAGAAGGAATTGTCCGATGTGAAAGCCTTGTCCATTTGTCCATTTTACAGGCTGAAACATCTTCCTTTCGATTGCTTTTATCAAAAGATGTGAGTTTATTAGATGTTTAAGGAAAAGATATTCGTGATTGGAAAATTACGGATAAAGACGGGAATCAGTATTTAGATGTTTATTTGACATTTGGCGTTAAAGGTAATTATGATTTACGCTTATCTTATGAAAAAATGTGGGACAGGGATCCGTTGTCGCGGATATCCCGCGGATAAAAGTTTTAGGGGTTGAACGAGAAAATGGGCATCTGGGGATAGCCGCAAAAACGAATGTTGAATTGGAAGTTAACAATCTTCTTAACGCCACTTTGATTGATACCAAAAAATTGCCGCAATCAATATGGCGTAGTTCGTCTAGCCCAATTTTGTTAGCCTTTAAAAAATAATAATTTTTCCGTATCCTCTATTTTTTTGCGCGATA
>JAGYNW010000004.1 GCA_018399915.1 Candidatus Omnitrophota bacterium | reverse complement strand
ATGATTGACAGTTTTTTATATTTTCTGTATACTAAAAATAAAGTGGGGCAAAGTGGCACGATGTGGAGGAAGCTGAATTCAAGAAAAAATTTCCAGAATTTTGGAAATTTTTCTTAAAGCCAACATTTCAAATATCTTACAACAAATATCCCCGCTTTTATATTAAAATTTTAAAAAACACATATCCGTTAGTGCTCATTTTATTGGAATCAAGGTAAATTCTATGTTTTACGGTGAATATAAACATAATATTGACAATAAAGGACGGTTAGTGCTTCCCTCCAAAATCCGTGAAGCTTGTAAAGATAATGAGATTGAAAATTTTTTTCTTACCCGGGGACTTGATAAATGCATTTTTATGTTTGCCGAGAGTGAATGGCGCGCACAGGAAAGCAAATTTAAAGGCATGTCCTTTACACAAAAACAATCACGAATTTTTAACCGGATGTTCTTTTCCGGAGCCATTGATGTTTGTCCCGATAAACAGGGGAGATTCATTATTCCGCAATATTTGAAAGAATATGCCAGTATAAACCGGGAAACAATGATCATCGGCGTTTCCAACCGTATTGAGATATGGGATAAAAAAATGTGGAATGACTTCTATCAGGATTCTGATAGCTCCTTTGAGCAGATAGCCGAAAATTTAATGAATCTTTAAAGTGGGTGAGTCATGGCTGAATCGATCCATATCCCGGTAATGTGCAATGAGGTTATTGAGTCTCTGAATTTGAAACAGGGTTCGGTAGTGGTTGATGGAACATTAGGATTAGCGGGCCATTCCCTGGCAATGCTGGAAAGGATCGGAGCGGAAGGAAAACTGATAGGGCTGGATTGTGATGCGGAGATCCTGGAAAAATCCAAAGAGCGTTTAGCGGGTTTTGACAAACAATGTATTTTGAGGCACAGCAATTACGCGGATATTGACAAAGTCTTGAGTTCTTTAAAAATTGATGCTGTGGATGCGATTCTGTTAGACCTGGGGGTATCGAGTTATCAGTTGGATAATGCGTATCGCGGGTTCAGCCTGAAGCAAAATGGGCCTTTGGATATGCGGATGAATCAGGGAGAAGGGGTAAGCGCTTTTGATTTGGTGAATTCGTTGCCGGAAAAAGAATTGTCGCAGATCCTTAAGGTCTTCGGCGAAGAGAAGTGGCACATGCGCATAGCCAGGCAGATCGTCAAACAACGTTCCTCTGCGGCCTTGAGGACTACTGAAGATTTGAGTATCGCTGTCCTGAAGGCCTTGCCGTCGGGACGGAATTGGCAGCGAATCCATCCGGCAACCCGGACTTTTCAGGCCTTACGCATCGTTGTGAACAAAGAACTCGAAAAATTAACGGTCGGTCTCGATAAATGTGTTAACGTCTTGAAGCCCGGGGGCCGCATCGCGGTCATCGCTTTCCATTCGCTCGAGGACAGGATCGTAAAAAATATTTTCAGGGATTTCAAAAAAGCGGGTCAATTAAATTTGATCGTTAAAAAACCCTTACGCCCGACAGAGGAAGAAGCTAAAGAAAATTTAAGAGCCAGAAGTGCTCGCCTAAGAATCGCAGAAAGGATATAGATATAATGAATTTGGCACGATCAATAAAAATACTGGGGTTATTCACCGTCGTTTCTTTATGCTATATTCATTTTCAAGTTCAGATCATCAATTTAGCCTATAAATGCAAAGCCAAACAAAACCAGATCAAAGAATTGATCGATCAAAACGGCAGCGCGGAATCTTCTGTGCTGAGCTTGAAATCTTCATCGCATTTAGGTCATAAAGTTTTATCTGATGGGTCTGATATGAATTTTGTTCATCCCAGTAAGATCATCAAGCTTTCGATCCCTGTTGTCTCAGAAGATATGGCTTCGTTGCGTCGCAAGTCTGTTCAGGCAAAAAAATCCAATTTTTTGCTGAGCCTGATCTCTTTTGGGAGCGAAGCACAGGCCAAACCCTGGTAATCCAGATCTAGGCAAAGCTTGAAAAAAAGTTTTCTGAACGCCCATGTTTCAGAAAAGGCCTCTCCGCCTAAAGAATATTTTGGTTCACTGATATTGGTGGTACAAATCTTAGATCGAAATATAATAGATATCATATTACAAAAGTTGCCTATCCGTGCAAAACAGAAAACATGTCTTTAGATCCGCGCTGGTTTTTTTAATACTTATTTTTTGTTTTTGCCTTTTTGTCGTCAAGTTGATTTTGATCCAGGTTTTCCGCGCCGAACATTTAGCTGAGTTGGCGGATAAACAGCATAAACATGTCATAGAGATCGAGCCTGTTCGCGGCAATATTTACGACCGCAAAAACAGATTGATGGCTTTCAATATTTCGGTCTTTTCGCTTTATGCCAACCCTAGGCATATGTCGGATGAGGACAAACAAAAGGCTGTCAGCCGTTTGTCTGTACTTTTGAACATGGATCCGGAGATTATTGCCAAGCGGCTTGCACGTCCTAAATATTTCGTATGGATCAAAAGAAAGTTAAATGTCGAGTTGGTTCAACAGATCAAGGCACTTAAGATCCGGGGGCTGGGATTCCGCAAAGAAAGTAAGCGCCATTACCCTAATGGGCATTTGGCCGCACATGTGATCGGTTTCGCCGGCATTGACAATCAGGGGTTGACAGGCCTGGAAGCATACCGTGACGCGCAGCTGAAAGGTGAGCCGGGCAAAGAGCTTATTTTTCAGGATGCCCGGCATCAGGAGCTTTTGCTCGGCGACAGCATGATCCTTCCCAAGGATGGCAACAGCTTATACCTCACCATAGATGAAACTATTCAGTTTATCGCTGAACGTTCTTTAGAAGAAAGTTATCAAAAGCATAATGCCATAGGCGCGAGTATTATTGTGATGGATGTCAAAACCGGAGAGATCCTGGCTTTGGCGAACAGGCCTACCTATAATTTAGAGAAGGTATCCGAAAGCAGTATTGAAAGCCGGACAAACCGCGCCATGCATTATGGTTATGAACCGGGGTCTGTGTTTAAGGTTGTTACGGCTGCCGCCGGGCTGGAGGAAGGCGTCTTTGATGAAGAGGACATTATCTTTTGTGAGAATGGAAAGTACCGGATAGGTAATCATATCCTTAATGATCATCACCCTTATGGGGATTTGAGTTTTAGGGATGTTTTTTCTTTTTCCAGTAATATCGGGACCGCGAAAATCGCGGAAAGACTGGGGCCCCCCATCATTTATAAATACGCCAAGCGTTTTCGTTTCGGGATCAAGACTGATATTGATATGGCCGGAGAGATCAGGGGGTATCTGAAGCATCCTTCGAAATGGTCCAAGACCAGTATCGGGGCCATCCCGATCGGGCATGAAGTTTTGGTCACGCCTCTGCAGCTGGTCAGTGCTATTGCGGCTATTGCCAATGACGGGTTATGGATGAAGCCATATGTCGTGAAATATATCAAGAATAAACACAATCAGGTGATCCAGTCCTTTGAACCGCAGATTGTGGATAGAGTGATCAGCGCCGAAACAGCTCAACGCGTAAAGGCGATATTACAGAATGTGGTGGATAAAGGCACGGGCCGCAATGCAAAGATCAAAGGTGTTTCCGTTGCCGGTAAAACAGGCACAGCCCAAAAAGTCGTGGATGGGAAGTATTCACACGATAAGTTTTTCGCTTCGTTTTTTGGATTTGCCCCGGTGGAAGATCCGAAAATAGCCGTGGTCGTTGTATTCGATGAACCGCATCCCCAATATTTTGGGGGAACCGTGGCCGCGCCTGTTTTTAAGGAGGTTGTGGAAAATACATTAAGCTATCTGGAAAGCAGCCAGCCATAATTATTGAGGGAAACAAAAATGCTTTTAAAACAATTGCTTTTGTCCTTGCCGGGTATAACCGGGACAGAAAATCTTCCTTGCCTGGATATAAAAGATATCTGCACCGATTCACGCAAGGCAAGGAAATCCAGTTTATTCATTGCCATTAAAGGTTGCCAGCATGACGGAACAGATTTTATTCATGATGTTGTTGCCAAAGGCGGTCAGGTGATTGTTGTCAATACGCCGTCCCGCAAAAGGAAAAAAGAGCCAAAGGCGCATTATCTTTACGTTAAAGACACGAAAAAGTTTTTAAGACAGGTAACTCAAAAGTTTTACGCCGATAGCGCCAAGATGAAAACGATAGGTATCACAGGCACCAATGGCAAGACCACGATCAGTTATTTATTGGAATCCTTTCTTAAAGGCGGGCAAAAAAAATGCGGGGTCATCGGTACGATCAATTACCGCTACGCGGGAAAGACCATCGCTGCTCAAACCACTACCCCCGGGTATTTGGAAAATCATCAGATCCTGGCAGACATGGCTAGCCGTTCCATTGAATATTGCGTGATGGAGGTCTCCTCCCATGCGTTGGATCAGGGGCGGGTGGAGGATATTCCTTTCAAGACTGCGGTCTTCACTAACTTGACAGAGGATCATCTGGATTATCACAGAACCATACCCAAATATTTCTCATCTAAAATGAAACTTTTCACTGAACCGAAACCCAAACCGGTTGCGGTCATCAATGGCGATGATCCGTTTGGCGAAAAATTGGCCGGCCTGCTCAGATCGAAGGTCATTACCTACGGGGTTAAAAAGTCCGCGGATGTCATGGCCAAAGATATTTTTCTCGGCATTGATGGGTCTTCCTTTACCATCAGGATGAAAAAGGAAAGTGTTTTTGTCAGGACTCATCTGATAGGGATTTTCAATGTCTATAATATCCTTGCGGCAACGGCTGCCGCCTTGCAGGAAGGGATTACGCTGGAGTCTATCAGAAAATCTTTGCGCCGATTCAAATGTGTTCCCGGCAGGCTGGAACAAGTGAGGACAAAAAGTCATGTTCCTGTTTTTATTGATTACGCGCATACCCCCGATGCGCTATTCAATGTGTTAAAATCGATCCGGACGGTAACCGCCCGCAAGATCTTGTTGGTTTTTGGCTGTGGGGGGGATAGGGATAAAGGGAAGCGGCCGCAAATGGGGAAGATCGCGTCGCTTTACGCGGACTTCTCTATCGTAACAAGTGATAACCCTCGAGGGGAAGATCCCCAGAAGATCATTGCTGAAATTATCACAGGGTTTAAAAATACCCGTTTTATGGTGCTTCCCAAAAGGGAGAAAGCTATCGCTAAGGCCCTGAAGATGGCCAAGGCCAATAATATTGTTTTGGTCGTGGGCAAGGGACACGAACCCTATCAGATCTTTAAAGATAGAGTTATTCGTTTTGATGAAAAGAAAATAATCAAAGACTGTTTAAATGCTGACACAAAATGAGATAATCAGGGTGACCCGGGCAACCCTTTTGCGGCAAGGCCCTCGTCGATCTTTCAGCGGAGTTTCTATTGATTCGCGCACGTTAAAACCGGGAGATCTTTTTATCGCGATCCAGGGACAACGCTTTGATGGGCATCAATTTATCTCGCAGGCACTCAGCAAAGGCGCCGGCGGTATCATGATCTCGAGAAAATTTTCCCGAACCATAAAGGCCACGGTCCTGGCAGCGAAAGATACCACAAAGGCCTTAGGGCAGATCGCTGGTTTTCACCGGGCCCGTTTCGCCATTCCCCTTATCGCAGTTACGGGCAGCGCGGGAAAAACATCAACAAAAGAATCTATTGCCGCGCTTTTGGGATCAAAATTCAATGTGTTGAAAAGTAAGAAAACAGAAAATAATCAATTCGGGGTTCCGCTGACTTTATTGCAGTTGAGCGAAGCGTATGAGGTCGCGGTTATTGAACTTGGAACAAACAGCCCCGGAGAGATTGCCTGGTTGAGCCGTGTGGCGCAACCCACGGTGGCGGTTTTTACAAATATCGGGGATTCGCATCTGCAGGGACTTAAGACGCCAAGAGGGGTTTTCCGCGAAAAGAGTCAAATGCTTCGGTATCTGTCGTTGAACGGCAGCATCATCTACAACGCGGATGATCCTTATTTAAGGGAATTGCCTCTGGCGCCATCTTCCGGCAGGCAATGGTTATCGTATTCGATCAAAAAGCCTTCAGATTTTCAGGCTAAAAACATTGTCAGATCTGAGCTCGGAAAGGTCGCGTTTACGGTCCATCGTAAGAGGGTTCATTTATCCCATGTGGGCAATCATATGATCTATAATGCCTTGGCGGCAATTTGTTGTGGTCGTTTGTTCAAAATTCATTATAATACTATTGACCGTATCTTATCTGAAGCACCGGGATTCCCCGGCCGGCAAAAGATAGAGAAGGTGGGTGAGCATATTTTGATCGATGATACGTATAACGCGAATCCTGTATCCATGACGAGCGCGATGGATACTTTGGATGTGCTTCCAGCCCCGCAAAAGATGAAGAGGGTTTTGATCTGCGCGGATATGCTTGAATTGGGAAGAAGAACAAAAGTTTTGCATGAAGCCATGGCGGATAGAATCCTTAAGAGTTCTTTGGATGTGGTTTTAACGATAGGGACGGCCTCTGAGGCCATGACGCGCCGGATCATGGCAAAAGATCCTCATGTTCAGGCCTTTCATGCCAGGACGTTTGCCCAAATTTATGCCAAGTTGCGCCACTGGGTTGTTTCTCCTTCTGTGGTGCTTGTCAAAGGTTCGCGGTCAATGCAGATGGAGAAGGTGGTTGAATATTTCAAAAAACAATGGACTTCTCAGAATCAATAACAGAAGGGTGATGCATGTTTTATTATCTCTCTGAATTCAGAGACACGGTTTTCGCTTTAAATATTTTTAGATATATAACTTTCCGCGCCGGTATGGCGGCTGTCACGACCTTTTTATTTTGTGTTATCTTGGGGCCGTTCTTTATTAATAAACTCCGGGATTTAAAAGTTCGTGAGATCGCGAAAAGAGATGATTGTCCAACCTTGCACCAATTCCAGGCGGCCAAGGAAGGCACCCCTACCATGGGCGGGATATTTATCATCGGCAGCATTCTTTTTTCCATGTTATTGTGGGGGAATTTGTCTAATCCCTATATTTGTTTAACTCTCTTTACCTGTGTCTGGTTAGCGGTTCTGGGTGCTGTTGATGATTATATTAAGTTATCACGCAAGGGACAGCGGGGATTAACCCGGCGTTCTAAATTGATCTGGCAGGTTATGATCGGATGTTTTGTCGGATCCTATGTGTACTTCAATCCCGGGACTTCAACGAAACTCAGCATCCCGTTTTTGAAAACCCTCATATTGAATTTGGGGGTTTTTTATGTGCCATTTGTGGCGTTGATTGTTGTAGGCACTTCCAATGCTGTAAATCTGACAGATGGGTTGGATGGATTGGCGATCGGGTGTGTTCTGGTTGTGAGTTTAACGTTGGGCATCCTGAGTTACATTACAGGTCACGCGGTTATCAGCGAATACCTTTTTATCCCTTTTGTCGCAGGCAGCGGGGAGCTCGCGGTCTTTTGCGCGGCCATCACAGGCGCGAGCCTCGGATTTTTGTGGTTTAATTGTTATCCGGCCAGTGTTTTTATGGGGGATGTCGGATCTTTGTCCTTAGGGGGTACATTAGGCGTCATCGCGGTTTTGATCAAAAAAGAGCTATTATTGGTTATCGCGGGCGGGATTTTTGTTGTTGAGGCCCTTTCCGTAATAATGCAGGTAACCAGTTTTCGTTTATGGAACAAACGGATTTTTAAGGTTTCCCCCTTGCATCATCATTTACAGCTTTCAGGTTGGAAAGAATCTAAAATCATCATCCGTTTTTGGATCATCGCGATCATTCTTGCCTTGATCACATTGACAACGTTGAAGATACGCTAAAATCGCATTCCGCATTTGATAGTTATGATTAACCTCGCAAATAAAAAGATTACCATTATCGGCGCACAAAAAAGCGGTGTTGCCTTATCTGTCTTAGTGCAAAAATTAGGAGGTCAGGCCCGGATCTCGGATGAAAGAGACAGGGCGCAATTGCCGCTTGAAAGACTGGCTGATTTTCAGAGAAGAAAGGTAATGCTGGATCTGCCAGGCCATTCACGGGATTTCATCGAGGACAGTGATATTGTAGTGTTGAGCCCGGGCGTGCGTTATGATGCTCTTTGTGTTCAATGGGCCAAGGAAAAGGATATCCCGGTTTTGGGTGAGGTGGAGTTCGCTTTTCAGTTTTGCCAGAAGCCGATCATCGCCGTGACCGGAAGTAACGGCAAAACAACGGTGGTCAATTTGATAGCCAATGTGTTGAAAGAGTCCGGATATCAACCCTGTTTGTGTGGCAATGTGGGTACGCCGTTTTCGGCCTGTGTCCTGGATCTTGAAAACAAGGATTATGTTGTGCTGGAGGTGAGTTCGTTTCAAATGGAGTCCCTTCTGCTCCCAAGCGTTTGCCCGGCAGACATTCGTGGCTTCCGGCCGTTTATCGCTGTGCTGTTAAATTTCAACGAGAATCATCTGGACAGGCATAAAGATCTAGAGGAGTATTTTGCGGCCAAGACCAGGATTTTTCAGAATCAGGATTGCACTGATTATGCTGTTTTGAATATTCAAGAGCCCTACGCGCATACATTAGCTGATCGATTATCCGCTGAAATCATTTTTTTCAATCATCCTGCTAAAACGGATACCTTGAGCACGAATCCGAATCATGGGGCGGTCTTATCCGTGGCTGAGGTCTTGGGGATCGATACAAAGGTGTGTTTTAAGGTATTTGAAGAATTTCCCGGAGTGGAACACCGGCTGGAGACCGTGCGGACGATTGATGATGTGGAGTTTATCAATGACTCGAAGGCGACCACCGCTGAGGCTTTGCGTTGGGCTTTAAATAATCTTTCAAAACCCATTCAATTGATCTGCGGCGGCAAGGATAAACATATTGATTTTTCTCCGCTTAAAGATCTGGTCAGTCTCAAGGTCAAGAAGATCTTTGCCATCGGTGAGGCGCGCAATAAAGTTCAAGATACCTTTGGCGATGTTGTTACCGTTGAAATATGTGCAGACCTGAAGGAGGCGGTTCTCAGGGCCAAAGACAATGCCGCTAAAGGCGAATGTGTTTTGTTAAGTCCCATGTGTGCGAGTTTTGATATGTTTGTGAATTTTGAAGAAAGGGGCCGGGTTTTTAAGGAGATCGTTAATTCTTTAAAGGGATGATGTATTTATGAGAGATATCCGCATATCATTATTAGTGATCGTTTTATTGTTGATCAGTTTAGGTATTGTGTTTATTTACAGTTCGAGCTGTGTGTACTCTCTTCAGGAGAAGGATAATCCCTTGTATTATTTGAACCGGCATCTGATTTTTTTGGCCATAGGATTTATTCTTTCTTTAGGCCTTATGGCCATTGATTACAGAGATCTGCGTTATATTGCCAAACCGCTTATGCTTTTTGCTGTTTTCACTTTAATTTTATTGCTTGTGCCCGGGATCGGGACGACCATCTACGGTGCACGTCGTTGGTTTCGGATAGGCCCTTTCAGTTTTCAGCCTTCAGAGTTTACCAAATTGGCAATACTGATCTATATGGCGGATTTTTTGACAAGAAAAAAGGGAAGTATCAAGGACTTTGAAACGGGATTTTTGCCAGCGATCCTGGTTACGGGCCTGGTTTGTTTTCTTATCGTCATTCAGCCGGATCTGGGCAATTCGATTTTGATCGGGACCATTATTTTGCTTATGCTTTTTATCGCAGGCGCGCAATTGAAACATATCGGAGGACTGGGATTGCTTTGTTTGCCGGCGGTCTATTTTTTGGTGGTCAAAGTTCCTTATCGTATGGCGCGCATGATGGCCTTTTGGGACCCCTGGAAGGACCGGCAGGGCATAGGATTTCAGTTGACTCAATCGCAGATAGCGTTGGGTTCGGGCGGCATATGGGGCATAGGGTTAGGCAAGAGTGTTCAGAAGTTGTTTTATCTGCCTGCCGCACATACGGATTTTGTGTTTTCCATAATAGGAGAGGAGATCGGTTTGTTGGGAACTGTGGCTGTGATCCTCTTGTTTTCCGCTTTTATCTGGCAGGGGGCACGGATCGTTAAAAGGACGGAAGATACGTTCGGTTATTTCTTGGGAATCGGGATTATTGTGATGATCGGGTTACAGGCGGTTATCAATATCGGTGTCAGCATTGGGGCATTACCGACGAAAGGGCTTCCGTTGCCATTTATCAGTTATGGAGGCTCAGCATTGATTTTTAATATGATGGCAGTGGCTTTGCTGTTGAATATATCCCGCATTCAGGACCTGTAAAGTGCGGCAGGAGAATTTTAAGGAAGAAGATCATGAAAATTATTGTAGCGACCGGAGGCACCGGAGGCCATTTGTTCCCGGCCCTCTTAACGGCAAAGACACTGCAAACGCAAGGGCATGAGATTTTTTTCCTGGGATCTTTTTCTGTCGGTGAGGACCAGATCCGGGCGAAAGGGTTTGATTATGTCAATCTGCGGGCCAGGGGTTTAGTCTTTGACGGTTGGAAGAAAACTTTCGGTTCAATCGTCCTGATGGGAAAAGCTGTGACAAAATCTTTCGGTATCCTCAAGCGGTCCCGACCGGATGTTGTTATAGGCTTCGGCGGTTATGGCGCCTTTCCGGTTGTTTTAGCGGCTAAGATTTCAGGTATTCCGACCCTCATTCATGAACAAAATGTAGCTCCGGGAAGAGCCAATGCTTTGTTAAGTAAAATCGTTGATAAGGTGGCCGTCAGTTTTCCTGAGGCGCAAAAATCTTTTCCAAAGGCAAAGGTCGTCCTGACCGGGTGCCCTTGTCATCAGGTTAAAACCGGCAGGCCGATGGAAGAACTTTTGCAGTTTTTTGGGTTTGCAAAGAAAAAAGTCACGATTTTTGTTTTTGGAGGCAGTCAGGGAAGTGCGCGGATCAATGAGGTATTCTTATCGCTTGCCATGGAATTAAAAAAGGAACGGGATTTTCAAGTAATTCACGTTACAGGAGAGAAAGATTTTGTTAAGATAAAAGAAAAGTACGCGGCTGTGCAAATACCCGTTGCTTTATACAAATTTTTAGATAAGATTGAATATGCTTATGATCTTGCGGATTTAGTTATTGCCCGTTCAGGCGCGGTAACGGTCGCGGAACTCATAAAGGCACAAGTCGCATCGGTCCTGATCCCTTATCCGTATTCTTATGCCGGGCATCAAAAACAGAACGCGCGGGTCTTAACCCGTAAAGGAAGCGCGGAACTGATAGAGGAAAAAGATTTAAATCCGGAGACTTTGAAGAATGCAATTTTACAGATGCTTTGCCGGGCAAAACGGAAGCAGGATCAACAAGTTTTTTCTCGGCAGAACGGACAGGCATCTGCCGCAGCTCAATTAGCCCGGGAAACAGTGCTTTTAGCCGGTAAAAGATCAAAGAAAGGATAGCATGTTATCAAAGCAAAAGAGGGTCAGGTCCTTTAAAGGCAATAAAGATTTTATTGCTGGCCGGGCATACATCGGTTTTGCGGGGAGTCTGCTTGTGCTCTTTTTGTCCTTCGGACAAGCGTTTGCTGCTGAAAAAGATGATTGGAATTTGAATAGTTCCCGGCATTTTAATATTTATTATCGCAATGCGCCTAAAGAATTTGTCAAGACCGTGGAGGCGTCCGCTGAAGAGTATTATCATGAGGTCACCCGGAATCTTGGGTTTTACCGGATGCAGAATTGGACCTTTGACCGGAAAGCCACAATTTATATTTTTGATGATTTGGAAGATTATCGCCGGCGGTCAGGTATGTTTGTGTGGTCTGTCGGCACGGCCAATACAAGGATGAAGACGATCCGGACTTTTCCGGCATCGCATGGATTCTTTGATTCGGTTTTGCCGCATGAATTAGGACATATTATTTTTCGTGAATATGTCGGGTACAGGTCGAGGATTCCGCTTTGGTTTGAAGAGGGTGTGGCCATGCATCAGGAAAAAGCCAAACGGTGGGACGCGGATCAAAAAGTAAAAAAGGCTATCAGCGACGGAACTTTTATTCCACTGCGAAGACTGACAAGCATGCGTTTGCACCATGATTCGGGCCGGGAGACGATCGAGCTTTTTTACAATGAATCTGCGAGTGTTTTTAATTTTCTTATGAAAAAGATCGGCAAACACAGATTCGCGCGTTTATGCCGCGACCTTAAAGACGGAGATAATTTTGAGCAGGTCTTGACACGGGTTTACCCCCGGTTCCGGAGCCTGGAAGACCTTAATGACCTTTGGGTCAAATCAATAGAGAGATGAAAAAACATTATCATTTAATCGGAATAGGTGGTATCGGGATGGGCGCTATAGCCTCATTGCTCATTGACCAGGGAGAGATTGTGTCCGGTTCTGACATCAAGGAAAACCGGATCACACAATGGCTCCGGGATAAAGGCGCGCGCATCACTTTGGGACACGCTGCTGGTAATATTACATTTCCGGATTTTGTTGTGTATTCAACCGCTATTGATCAGGATAATTGCGAATTGATGAAGGCCCGCCAGGAGAAAGGCATCGTGGTCTTGCGCAGGGCCCAGATGTTGGCCCGGCTCATGGAGGGATACACAAATGTCACGGTGGCGGGTGCCCATGGGAAGACAACGACTACATCGATGATCTCTCAAATGATGAACACGGCTGGCCTTAGTCCTACCACCGCTATCGGCGGCATCATAGAGGGGGCGTCTTACAATGCCCAACTGGGCTCAGGGAAATATTTTGTTTCAGAGGTCGATGAGAGTGATGGGTCTTTTTTGTTCTTTAAGCCGGATTATTCCGTGATCACCAATATTGATTTTGAACATGTGGATTATTATCACACCTGGGACAATATTCTTGAGAATTACCGGCAATATATGGATAACACCAGTTCGGAAGGCCGACTTTTCGGATTTGGGGATGACACGCGGCTTTTGAAGCTTTTGGAAAGCACAGGGAAGGATTATTTGACTTACGGATTTTCAATCGGGAACAATCTGATCGCTGAGGATATCCGCACGGACAATTTTGCCTCACGGTTCAATTGTTTGTATAATGGGACACGTTTAGGTGAAGTCATACTGTCGGTGCCTGGTCGGCATAATATTGCGGACGCTTTAGCCTGTATATTGGTCGGACTGGCCCTTTCTATCGATTTTGAGACCATTGCCGCAAGCTTGGCTAGGTACAGAGGCGTGAATCGCCGTTTTCAGGTGATCGGTCAGGTTGATGGCATTACTGTGATCGATGATTATGGCCATCACCCTACAGAGATCCGCATGGTGATGGAGACCGCGCAGGCGGTTGATAAAGAACGCTTATTCGTTGTTTTTCAACCCCATCGCTATAGCCGGTTGAAACATTTGATGGAAGAGTTCGCGCAAAGTTTATCCGATATTGATAATTTGATCATTACGGATGTTTACGCCGCCAATGAAGAACCATTGGAAGGGGCGAATGCGTTGAATCTGTGCCGGTTGATCGAGAAAATATCGGGAAAGAGTCCGTGTTATCTTCCTCAGCAAGAGATTGTTGATCATTTGATACAAAACGTTCAGCCGGGAGATCTTGTCCTGACTTTGGGCGCCGGAGACATAACAAGGGTGGGCCATGAATATGTAGCGGCCCTCAGGTCGGAGAGAATAAATGCGGAAGAAGGACAGGCATAAGTATGACACAAGAAAGATTGTTCGATAAGTATGGACGCGTAGGAGTTTTGATGGGCGGGGTCTCCTCTGAGCGGGAAATCTCTTTAAAGTCCGGTAAAGCGATTTATGAGGCCTTGAGCGATTCCGGGGTGAACGCGGTTGCCCTGGATGTCCAAACTCAGGAGACCGATAAGATCAAGGCCTTTATCCAGGAGGCGCAAATAGACAGCGCGTTTATCGCTTTACATGGGACCTTTGGTGAGGATGGACAGATCCAATCATTATTAGAGCAGATGGACATTCTTTATACCGGATCGGGTGTCAAGGCCAGCCAGATGGCGATCAACAAAGTTGCGGCGCAAGAATGTTTTAAGCAGCATAATATGAGCGTTCCGCGGAATTTTCATCTAGGGCAGGCGGATGGTCAGGTTGAATGGGAAAGTGCGATTGAAAGTCTGGGGGGGTATCCGGTGGTGGTAAAACCTGCTTTGGAAGGTTCCAGCATAGGGGTTCATATCGTTGATGACGCAGTGTCCTTTCGTGAGGCGGTGGCTGATGCGGGGAAATATGGCGATCAGATCCTGGTGGAGCAATACATACAGGGACGGGAGTTCACGGTCAGTCTTTTGGACAGAAAGCCTTTGCCGGTCATCGAGATTTGTCCGCCGGAGCATTTTTTTGATTTTGATTCCAAGTATTCATCGGCAAAAACGCGATATATCGTTCCTGCAAAAATTTCACCGATCCTTGCGGCAACCCTGCAAAGCATTGCCTTAAAAGCCTACCGTTTATTAGGGTGCGCGGATTTTGGCCGTGTCGATCTTATGGTTGATAAAGATTTAAACCATTATGTTTTGGAGGTCAACACGATCCCGGGGTTTACGGCCAGCAGTTTACTGCCGAAAGCCGCGGCGGAAACAGGATTAAGCTTTAATCAATTATGTTTAAAAATATTGGAAATTGCATATGGCACGAAAAAAGAAAAAAAAGATCAATCCTTTAATATTTAAATATGCCATTATCGGCTTTGTGAGTTTGGCCGGTATATCTGTTGTGTGTTTGGGGATATATAAACTTGCCAGCGAATCCACCCTGTTTAATATCAAAGAAGTGAGGATTGATGATTCGGTGAGTTTCATCAATGAAGATATTTTCCGCAAGATCAAGGGCGAAAATATTTTCCGGATTGATCTGCAAAAACTCCAGAGGCGGCTGGCTTTTCGTTATCCGCAGATATCGGATCTAAAAGTTTTACGATTGTTCCCGGACAGATTATTGATCACGGCCCGCAAACGCTTGCCTTTTTTGCAGACTATGATAAGCAATTTAGTAGTTACCCTTGATGATGACGGTGTGGTGATCTCTACCAAAAGCAAGCGGGATACGGTCATTCCGTTTGTCCTCGGGATTGACGAAAGGAATACGCGGGTGGCGTTGGGCCGTCCGTTGCGCAGCAAGCTGCTTAAAGCTGTTTTGGAGATCGTCAAGAGATTTCAATCGAATGAAAATTTGTCGGGCTATGACGTTGAGAAAATCAAGGTGGAAAGTTTGTCCCGCATTCATTTGTACCTATCCAATGATCTTCGGGTGTTGATGGACGCGCAACAAGTGAATGAGAAGCTCCTGCAGCTGGGTTTGTTTTTGTCATCAAAAAAGATCGATATCAGCAGCACACAATATATTGACCTGAGATATAAAGATATTATTGTCAAAGAAAGGGCACTATAAAGATATTTTTATGAGATCTCCTTTTTTTCCAAAATCGTTGAGTGAAAAAATTTATTGCAGCCTGGATATCGGAGCGACCAGTCTGAAGGCAAGCCTTATTCGTGGAAACGAGGATAATGTCTTTGAGATACTTGGGGTATGCGAGCATAAGATCTTCGGGTTTAAGGACGCTTTTGTGACGGACCTTACGGAATTCTCTGAATGCATTAACCGGGTCATTGAGGGTTTATCGGAAAAGACGGATACCAAGATTCAAGATATTCAGGTCGGCATCAGCGGTCAGCTGATCGAGATGCGGAAAAGTTCCGCGCTGATCCCCCTTGTGGACCGGGGCACGAAGGTGATCATGAGCCGGGACATAAAAAAAATTCAGGAACATGCCCGGTTATTGGGTCTGAAGATGGATGAGGAGATCCTGCATGAGATCGTTCAATCCTATCAAGCGGATGATGTCAATTTGGGGTTGAATCCTCTGGGGCTTTACGCGCGGAAACTCGGGGTCCAATCTTTGTTGATCGTGGCCAATGAGAATAAGATCCGAAACATCATTAAGGCCATTAATCAGGTCGGCTATGATATCGATAATATTTTTTATAGTTCGTACGCCTCAAGCGAGATTGTTCTGAGTGAAAAGGAAAAAACTGACGGCTGTGTGCTTTTGGATATCGGCACCAATGTCACGACGGTTTTTATTTTCCGCCAAAAGACTTTAAAGTATTTCGGGAATATTGATATCGGGGGCAACCATTTTACCCAGGGCATCGCGGATGCGTTGAATATCCCGTTTGATCTGGCGGAACAGATCAAATGGACCCATGCGGATGTCACGGAGTCGGCGCAGCGGTTGAGTGAGGAAGTTTTGATCAAGAGAGACAGTGTGTATATGCCGATCAAAAGGAGTGTGCTTTATGACGCTATGGAAAATTATTTGGATGTGTTGATCAATGGAATTACTTATATCATTCAGGAGTCCGGTTATAGTCATCAGCTTAATTGCGGCATGGTTGCGGTCGGGGGCGGATCATTGCTCAATGGATTGATGGAACGTATCTCCCAGGCGAACAATACCCCGGTGAAGCTGGGAAATCTTAAGCTCAAGGCGCAGGAGAATTTTGCCAACAGTATGTTATACGCACCCGTTGTCGGGGTTGGCGTTTATGGGTACAAAAAAGCCTTGAAACAAAGTTTTTTCGGCCGGTCCCGGAATGGGTGGAAAAAAGACATCAGTAATAAGCTGATGGAATTGTATCAGGAGTATTTTTGATTTACGTTGAGATGGTTAACGGGGCCGGGTCTCTTTTTTGGAGCGGTTTTTCATTCGTCCGAAAGTGTAGTTGATGTCGCGCACCACATTATTGAGCCTTTGCAGGGTATTGAAGATATAAAGCAACCAGAAGGAATTGAGCAGCATAAGCAGGATGATGATCGACGTGTTGACCGACTGGTTCATGAGGATGTGTTCCACGATATTCTCTTTTGATAATTGAAAACCGATGTCGATCATTTTGATGGTGTTAATGAACCAGAAAATAAAGATAATGACAAGCACCGTCTGAAAAAAGATAAAATAGAAATGGCGCAGCATCCAACGGGAAACAATCCGGTCCCAATAATTAAGTTTTTTTATGAAATCATTATAAGCCATTGTTTATCCTTTATTATCTCTATTAAGTTATTGTATATAACTACGGGCTTTTCGCAATAGTTAATGCGACTTTTTTTTCACAATTCACAGATCTGGAAAAAAATGCTATATTGTATAAATCAATTTTAATTGCAAACAAGGATTTCTTTTATGCATAAAATCTTGATAGTCGATGATGACAAGATCAACACAGCGCTTGTTAAATTTAACTTGTCTGAAAGAGGGTATGGGGTCGTTCAAGCGGAGGATGGCGCCGAAGGCATTGAAAAGGTAAAGGAATTTAATCCGGATCTGATCATTTTGGATATCCAGATGCCTTATATGAACGGGTATGAGTTTATGGCGGAATTGAAACGGGTCCAGGGGGCTGAGACTACGAAAGTCATTATGCTGACTGCTAATGAGACGATGGAAGATATTTTCAAGATGGAAGGGGTTAAAGGCTATTTTGTCAAACCGGTTGATATGAAGGCGTTATTTGTTAAGATCGAAGAACTGTTGGGCGCGAATCCAAGATAAACTTTTTGAGAGATAATGATATAAATTTTAATCAGAAAAAGATGGGGGAGTCAGTTCATGAGCCGAGTATTTCTTTTTTTGGGAGGATGTTTATTCATCTTTCTTTTTATTCAAATATGTTGGTATATTTGGATAAAGCAAGCCAGAGAAGAGGGCCTTTATCCGGAAAAAGGTCAGGCCACGATGTTTGATGTTCGTAATTTTATTATTGAAGGAGAAAAGGACTTAGCGGTTCGTGTATACCGGGAGATCTTTAAGGTCAGCCTCTCAGACGCTATCAAACAGGTCGAGGCCCTGGAAAAAAGCATTTATGAAAAAGATTATTGAAAGAGGCCCGCATGTCCAAAATTGATAAAAAGCTGAAAGTTGAATCCCTGGTGGTCCATGGCGGGCAAGAGCCCGATGCTGCGACAGGATCCAGGGCCACGCCGATCTATCAAACGACATCTTATCTGTTTAAGGACGCGGCGCATGCCGCGGACCTTTTCGCGTATAAACAGGACGGGAATATTTATACGCGTCTGATGAACCCGACCACAGATGTTCTTGAAAAAAGGATTGCCGCCCTTGATGGCGGGGTGGGCGCTTTGGCCACAGCCAGTGGAATGTCCGCCATCTTGCTGGCTATTCTGAATTTGGCTCAAAGTGGCGATGAGATCGTTTCTGCGGATAATCTTTACGGAGGCACCCACACCTTGTTTCATTACACATTAAAAAGGATGGGCATTAACGTCAAATTCGTGGATTCCTCAAACCTGAGGGCCTATCAAAAAGCGATCACATCACGGACCAAAGCGGTTTACGCTGAATCTATCGGCAACCCCAAACTGGATGTCACAGATCTGCAAGCCGTGGCCGCGATAGCGCATAAGAAAGGCGTACCGTTCCTTTTGGATAATACAACAACGCCCTATTTGCTTAAGCCTTTTGAACATGGCGTGGATATCGCTGTTTATTCAGCTACCAAGTTTATTGGGGGCCATGGAACGTCTATCGGAGGATTAATTGTTGATTCAGGCCGGTTCGATTGGAAGAACAGCCGGTTTCCGTATTTCGCCAAACCGGATCCCGAACACCATGGGTACAATTTTGTTAAGGAAAAGGGCGCGCAAGCCTATATCGCCCGGGCCCGCTTATCGTTACTGAGACCTCTGGGGCCGGCTATGTCACCTTTTAACGCGTTTTTGTTTTTGCAGGGATTAGAAACCCTGCATCTGCGCATGCCGCGTCATGTCACCAATGCTTTGGCGGTCGCTCAATTTTTGGAAGGCCATAAGGCTGTCAAATGGGTCAATTATCCGGGATTGGATTCCAGCCCGCAAAAAAGCAAGGCCGATAAATATTTACCTGAAGGCGCGGGGGCCTTGATCGGTTTTGGGATCAAAGGCGGGAAAAAGGCAGGAGAAAAGTTTGTGAATTCCTTGCGATTGGTCTCGCATTTAGCCAATATCGGTGATGCCAAAACATTGGCGATCCACCCGGCAAGCACGACTCATGGACAATTGTCTCTTAAGGAAAAGCAGGCTTGCGGGGTCACTGAGGATTTTATCCGTTTATCGGTAGGCATTGAACATATCGATGATATTATCGCGGATATAAAGCAGGCCTTGAAAAAGACAGTAAAATAACAGAGTTTGATGAGCCAAGGGTCAGGAGATAAACGAGTTTTTATGTTCTGGCCCTTTTGTATGAGCGCTATGAAAAAAACAAGACCCGAATTATTAGCCCCGGCCGGGGATTGGCCCTCTTTACGTGCGGCGGTTAAAGCCGGCGCCGATAGTGTGTATTTCGGTGTCAGTGGCATTAATATGCGGCATTTGGCCGCAAATTTTGATGTCCTGGAAATAGGGAAGGTCATGGAGACCCTGAAGGGACATAAGGTCAAAGGGTACCTCACTCTGAACACGCTTATCTCAGATAAGGATATACCTAAAGTAAAAAAGATCCTGAAGGCCGCCAAGGCGGCAGGTGTGGATGCAATTATTTTGTGGGATATGGCGGTTTTATCTCTAGCCCGAAAGACAGGAATTCCGATTCATATCTCTACGCAGGCAAGTGTCGCTAATATTGAGGCCTTGAGCCTGTATGCCTCTTTGGGAGCCAGCCGGGTTGTACTGGCGCGGGAGTGTACGCTGCGGGATATTCAAAAGATTATTCGTCAAAAAAAAGAAAGGCAGATTGCCTGTGAAATAGAGGCCTTTGTGCACGGCGCCATGTGTGTGAGTATTTCCGGGCGGTGTTTTTTATCTTTGTATTCTTTTAATCAGTCCGCCAATCAGGGGAAGTGTTTTCAACCCTGCCGCCGGAAGTTTCAGATACGTGATGTGGATGGAGAGAGTGAATATATTCTGGCAGAAGACCATATTTTAAGTCCGCGGGACCTTTGTGCCATTTCTTTTATCGATCAATTAATAGATGCCGGGATTGATTCGTTTAAAATCGAGGGCCGTATGCGTGCCCCGGAGTATATCCGCGTGGTTACATCTTGTTATAACCAGGCGATTGACCTTTCCTTGAAAGGGAAACTGGGTATCGGCAAGAAAAAAGCCCTGGAAAAAGAATTGGCTAAGGTTTATAATCGGGGATTTTCGAGCGGATTTTATTGGGGCCAGCCTTCGGAGGCTGTGAGTCGCGGGCTTGAACATAGTTATGAAAAAATTTATCTGGGAGAAGTAACCCGTTTTTTTAAGAAGATTCAGGTGGCAGAGGTTCGTTTGCGTTCAGGAGGTCTGAAGAAAGGGGACTCCTTGTTATTTGTGGGGCCTACCACCGGAGCGGAAGTGACGCGGGCCGAAGAACTGCAATGCGAGCATGCCTATGTAAATCAGGTGCAAAAAGGCGCGGCTGTCGGCATTAAATTGCCGTTTCCCGTCAAGCCAAAGGACAAGGTCTTTTTGTGGCGGGAAAAAATTCGTTGATTTAATAAATAAAATTAGAAACAAACATCAAGTCCTCAAATCTATTGTCCAGTCTTGTGTGTCCCTATTGTCTTACACCCCTGCCAGTATCACTAAGGTAAATAGAAAAATTAGATTTAATGTGGCATACTTTAAAAGAAGTGTATGCTGGGCTGCGCTTCTATACGCTTATCCCATTATCTAAGAGTTGCCATGTACAAAATTTTTGTTAAATCAAAACTATGGCCTTCCCTATTTATTCCCGTTCTCATATGCGCGGTTTTGTCTGTCAACAGTGTGCAGATATCTCAAGCGCAAAGCATGGTGGATTTACCAACTCCCGGCACCAGGATGACTTCCTCTGAACTGAATTGTAGTCCTGCAATTATGCTCGGCATGACTTTGCATTCGCAGAATCCTTTACAATTCGATTTTATTATCGACCGGGGCGATGATCATCTAGAAGGTGAGGTCTTTAAGAAAACCGCACAAAAACTCATTAGTTATTTTATGACTACCCTCACGATTCCGGAAGAGGAGATGTGGGTCAATTTATCTCCTCAGGAAGAAGACAGGATTATAGCTGAAGGGCTAGGCCAAACCATGATGGGCCGGGATATGCTGGCTCAAGATTATATTTTAAAGCAGATCACTTCATCATTGATGTATCCGGAAGAGGAATTAGGCGCGAAGTTCTGGGATCGCGTGTATCAACAGGCCCAAGACCAGTTCGGTACCGCTGAGGTCCCTACCAATACTTTTAATAAAGTGTGGATTATTCCGGATAAAGCCGAGGTTTATGTGAATGGGTTCAATGTGTTTGTGTCTGAGGCACACCTGAAAGTTATGCTTGAGGAAGATTATTTAAGCCTAGAACATCATGATAAGGGATTGGATGGGCAAAAGGCGGATGAACAATTTACCGAACAAACAAAAAATATTATCCGGGAAATTATTGTGCCAGAGATTGAAAAAGAGGTTAATCAAGGTAAGCATTTCGCCCCTTTGCGTCAAATTTATCATTCAATGATTCTGGCGACCTGGTATAAGCATAATTTAAAGAAGGGTCTGATGGCGGCTTTGTATGTAAACAAGAATAAGATTAAGGGAGTGGACGTGACGGATAAAGATATCAAGAATAAAATTTATGATCAATATATCCAATCGTTTAAGAGAGGTGTTTATAATTATGTCAAAGAAGATTATAATCCCGTCACCCGGGCGGTGATCCCTCGACGCTATTTTTCCGGGGGCGAAGATTTTGCGCAATTGTCTTTTATCCAAAGGGAAGGCCAGCCTTCGGCCGAGTGGGTAAAAAAGATGAGGGCCCGTGATCATGCTGTTGTTCGGGTAGCTGGCCAGGTTTTGGATAAAGAGGGACAAGAAATATCTGTCAGTACAGGCCCGCATGATGCTCCTGTCGATATGGTTAAAGTGAAAACGATTATAGATTCCGTCAATATCCGACGACAGGAAGAATTTTATTCATCGCCAAAAATATTCGCATTTTCCAATAGGCCATTTTTGACATATCAGTTAAGTGGGGATTCGCGTAATTTGTTGATTCTTTATGAAAAAGAAGGGTATTTGTATGTTAAGCAGGGAGCGATCCGTCGGCTTGGCCGCTCCTTATCCGGAGATAGAGCCGATAGGTATGTCCTTTCTCCGATGGCAAAGACCATCTTTACAAAAAAGATTGAAAGCATAACAGAAAATAATCTTATCAAGATTATGCAGAGTTTTCAAAAAGGAAGGTTGCGGGCGAGGCAAAATGCCGAAGAAGCAATCCAGCAGAAAGCCGTTGCCATTAAAGCAGCAATGAGATCCTTACGTTTGGCCGAGAAAAGGAGTCAGGGGCTTTTTATGACAATATCGGAAAGATTGCCGAATTCTAGTGTTCAAATGCTGAGTTTTGGAATGAACGACCAATTGATAGACGATCGTTTGGTGATGTTTCAAATAGGTCCGCGTTTTTATGTGCGGAAACGCCAGAATCGGTCCATTGTGCCTACGATTGATGGGTTTAATAAAGTTTCCCCTCAAGCTATAACGTTAATGGAGACGCCAGTGAGCGAATTAAACAAAAACCGATTGAATAGAATTATTGATGATTTTATGCGGCGGACGCTATCTGCCCGAGCAAGAGAAAAAAGGGAAGCGATTGAAGCGTACTTACGAAGTGTCGCCCAGAACAGATCTAGTTCTTCGTCAGTGGCAAAAGGGTTTACCCGGACAGTTCTTTGGGGTGCACTTTTCTCTAGCCTAGTATTGACAGGCTTGCAGGCAGATGGTTTTTCTGCGGATTCTTCCTGGTCGGAAGCGAGTTTATCACGCGGCACTGTTAATCTACAACAACGGGACCCTGTGAATCCGCTTACTCACTTTCGGTTTTTATCAGAAGGTAAAGGCGAACATTCCTGGCAAAGCGAACTATTTGGGTTTTCAAATGCGGACCGGCTTCTTGAAGATGCAGGGACAGATATCGGTTTAGAGATGATTGAAAGCGATGATTCTGCCAGTGTTACGTCAGTGACGGCTTTGGGACGCAACCCCATGGATAATGTCGGGGGTATTGATTTTAACGCCAACAATATGAACTTGACGCAACAGGGAGATGTCTTTGATTTTGAATTTGATGAAAATGTGATCCGTAATATTGATATCAATGCCATCAGTGGAATAGCTCCGGTTATTATCAATATTAGCCCGATGAATACTATTTTGCCCCTCTTGGGGCTTCAGCCAAGAATTCCCAAGACTGTGGTGGCCCAATCAAATTAGTCTTCATTGCCTTGTTGCACATCGGCAGTGTATGTATTACACTCCCCAAGAAGCAAGCGTTTATCTGGCCCTTCTTGCAGGCATGACTTGTTTCTGCCGCCAATCTCCACACAGACAAGCTAGTTGAGGCCCTTTACTTTTAAGGACATATCTGGTATAAATAAACATTATTTTATTTGGAAAATTGCTGTTTTATATCTTATAATTTTACAAAATGATTTATTCGGCCCCGTAGCTCAGTTGGATAGAGCAACAGCCTTCTAAGCTGTGGGTCGGACGTTCGAGTCGTCCCGGGGTCGCCATTCTTTCCATGAAAAAAATTATCAAATCTATAATTCGTATTTTTGTCCTTTTGCTGATCGTCTATATCTTTTTTTCTCTTTATTTGCAATTCTTTGCCAAGGGGCATATTCAGAGGGCTTTGAGCCGCTCTCTGGGTGAGGAGGTCCGGTTTAGCCGTATTGTTTACAGGATTCCGTTGGAATTTCAATTGTATGATGTGCGGATCGGGGAGCGCTTAAGTGCAGATGGTGTGAGTGTGCGTTTCAGCAAGGATGTGTTTATGGATAAAAGCATCCCTATTGCCAGGATTTATATTGTCCGTCCACGATTGGTTTTGCCGGCTTTGGAGCCCCTTGTTTCGGCACAAGATCCTGATTCCGCGGTGCCTGCGGAACAAGCTATAGGTAAAGCCTCCGCAGCAGAAGGGGGATCTTCCGGGGCGGGATTGAATCATACGGACCAGATTTCAGGATCGCAGCCGGATTTGGATCAAGAGGGTGTGGGATTAGTGGAAGGCCCGGAACCGGAGTACAGGATCAGGGTGCAGCGCTTGGTTGTCAAGGATGGTTATGTCGAATACCCTTATACGTTTTCCGGCAATCAGATCATTCTACAACTCAATCGTATCAGCTTGCATGCGCAAAAGATTTCTTATCCTTTGCAGGCAGAGCGAACAGAATTTCAGTTCAAGGGTGATCTGAGCCGCTTGAGCGATACGTTCCCCCAAACGTCTTTGGCAGCATCCGGATGGGTTGATATCCTTCATAGAGATATGGATGCGCAGATCGCTCTTAAGGCCTTGGATCAAGGCGAGTTGCTTAAGGCGTCGATCGTCTCCCGTCATAATGATGTTCAGGTAGAGGGAGAGCTGCATTCTCGTCATTTATTTAAAAAATCCGACAGCGATGGGAAGTCGTCTACGACTGTTGAGGATATGGCGATGAAGGCTTTGTCTTTATTTGGTGTAGATGTCGGCGTGCGGTTCCGGTTTGAGACCAAACTGGATGATTTCAGAATCTCGAACGTGTCTTTTTCCGGCCGGGTGGGGAACCCCGCGTCGTCCGGTTCTGCCGATGAGAAATAAAGACTTGAAAAAGAAATGATTGCTCTTGGAATCTTTTATGATAAAATATTTTTCTTGTTTGATGAAGAGCACCTGGTTCAAGATATTACATTTGTTTTTGAGATAAAAATTTGTGGTGGCTGTAGCTCAGTTGGTTAGAGCACCTGATTGTGGTTCAGGAGGTCGCGGGTTCAAATCTCGTCAGCCACCCCATTTGTTACCCTCCTGCGAACCGAGGCACTTCTGTGCCACACTCGTGTGAGGGTTTTTCTTTAGAATATCTTCGATATGTTCAGAAATACGCCCATATTAGACCCCGCACCTATTGGAGTGAACATCCCTTTTATCAAGTGGTCGAAGGATTAAGACAATACTATCGTATTGGTTATCGGCCTGAAGACTTGGATCATCTTGAGACTATTGAGAAAAAGGCTTTGCGTAAGCACGAAGTGCATCTGAAACGATTAGAGCAGTTTCCTTTGGATAAGGCTGAATACTATCTTAGATTAAAACAACTGCATGACGTGAGCATACGA
>JAGYNW010000039.1 GCA_018399915.1 Candidatus Omnitrophota bacterium | reverse complement strand
TTTTTTATCCCAATCCAGTGTTTCTAAATAATCGCGCACATACTGTTTGTCAAAACTTGGCTGCGGCCCGCCAGAAACATATTCCTCTTTTGGCCAAAAACGGGATGAGTCCGGAGTAAGGATCTCATCTATTAAAATCAAAATCGTTCCATCTGAAATCGTGCCGAATTCCAATTTCGTATCGGCAATAATAATCCCTCTGGTTTCGGCAAAAGCGCTTGCTTTTTCATATAGGGAGAGACTGATGTTTTTTAATTGATCAGCAAGATCCAACCCGACCTTATCCGCAAAATAATCAAACGGCACATTCATATCATGCCCCTCATCTTCTTTGGTCGCGGGAGTAAAAATCGGACTCGGAAGTTTGTCGGATTCTTTCAGCCCGGCAGGAAGTTTTATCCCGCAAACGGTTTGTGTTTTCTTATATTCCTTCCACCCTGATCCGGACAAATATCCCCTGACCACGCATTCAAAAGGGATCGGGGTGGCGTTTTTAACCAGCATGGATCGGCCCTTCAATGCCTTTCTATAGCGTGATAAGTCTGCCGGATATTTTTCAACATCACTTGAGATCAAATGATTGGGAACCGACTCTTTTAAGAAGTCAAACCAGAAAACAGATAATTTTGTTAATATTTCCCCCTTGTGGGGGATACAGGTAGGAAGCACAACATCAAAACAAGAGATTCGATCTGAGCTTACCATCAGAAGGTTTTCCCCAACCCTATAAATATCCCGCACCTTACCGCTTTTTACAAAATCCAGCCCCTGCAATAGGTCTGCTTTTTTAAAATTCCTGTTCACCATAAAGATCTCCTTTTTTTAAAAAAAAGCCAACATCCTCCTGGGTCACGACACACGACTCGGGTTGAAATGTTGGCTTACTTTGCAACACCTCAAAAAAACGAGGCCTTACCTTAGTCTTCCAATGTAGTTCTCTAATTCTGCATTTTAGATATTCTTAAAATAAATTTTCCGCCAATCCCGTCTAATTCTTCAATCGTATAACGCCCTTTACAGATCCGCTTTAAGTCCTTCACATTCCCTTCTTTAACAATGGCATACGTTGTAGGTCGCTTATCAAGAAAATCCAGAACTTTTTGATCTGTGTTTAAAAACGGGATAGGATGAGGGCTCCAAAATCCTTTCCCGTTGATATCAATAACAGCCATATCCCTGTCTGTATAATATCGAATGCCCCGAACATAAAATTTGCTCGCCAGCACAGGCGTGTCTGATGTGTCGATCTCATTAAACACTTCTGAAATATGCTTACAGGATACCCAGGGCTCAATATATGGCCTGGCAAAAAACAATGTCGCTAAAAGCATTGCGGATATTGCGGGATACATAAAAATCAGCTTTGTATAATTCTTGCTTCTTTGAAAATAAAGGATCATTCCTGCGATTATGAATAAACATATGGCAAAACCATAGATGGGGGTTAAATTAACCAGCACCGCCTCATATTTCTTTGCGAAGAAAAGGCCGGTGACGATAACGCCTAAAAGAAAAACAGACATCATGCGCGCACAAATATTAAAAGAGCTGACTGCGGTGCCTTTTTCCCTGCGTAACATCTTGTCAATATAACTTGCCAGAATAATGGCGATCGCAGGGAAAACAGGGAATATGTAACTGGCCAATTTAGAATGCGCCGGCTGGACAAAGATATAAACACCAAGAATCCAGAACATGAGGAAAGCGAAAGGATAGCGGTCATCGCTTTTTTCTTTAAAGGCTTCCCTGATATTTTTTGCCGCGGGAATCCAGAACAAAAACCATGGCATCACACCAACAAACATAAGCGCGATATAAAAATACCAATTATCCAATCGGGCATGTTCGGAAGCAAGAATCCTTCTCCAATGAACATTTCCAAAATACTCCTCTAAAAACCATTGGCCGTGCTGGGCATGCATGGCAATATGCCACGGTAAAGCCAGGGCCAGAAACAATAAGAAGGACCAGAAGGTTGCCCAACATTTTAAAAACTTTAAATCCTTTCGATAAACAAGAAACATGAGTACGGGCGCGGCAAAGAATGTTATCCCCAGCAAGCCTTTCGTTAAAACAGCCAAAGCGACTAAAACACTCGCCAATAAAAGCCCTTTTGTTTTATGTCTCGGATTCTCATAAGCGTAATAGAACATGCCCAGGGAAGCTGTGACGATAACAGAGAAGATCATGTCGGTTAGAACTGCCCGGGAAAGTGCCAAATAAATAAAGCTTGTTCCCAGAATAATCCCGGATAAAAAAGCCAAGCGTTTTCTTTGAAACATCACAAATGAAATCCAGTAAGTAACCCCCAGCCCGATAATACCAAAAAGGGACGGAAAAAAACGGCACCAAAACGGGTCTAAGCCAAAATATTTAACCCCGAAAGCAAAAAGCGAAAAAGCCACAAAAGGTTTCTCAAATTGCACGCCATCAAAAATCATAGGGGTAAACCATTTATTATGGGCAACCATCTCCCGAGCGCTTTGAATATAAAAAACCTCATCCGGATGTGTCATGCTGATAATGCCATTGCCGTACATCAAAAACATATATCCCAATAACGCTAAAATGATTAATAATTTTGAATGTCCCAGCCTCTCAAAAAAATCCTTTTTCATATGGCTCCTTTTTATTTTGCGTCAATGCGCTTGCCAAAAAAAAACCAACATCGCCTCCCGCCGCATTAATCGGTCAGGAACTTTGATGTTGGCTTACTTTGCAACAACCTTAAATCATCAAGGTCTTTGCCTTAGTCTTCCAAAAATAATTTTAAAACTGAAATTATAATACCAGAGAATTTTATAATGTCAAATTCTTCAACGCTTATTTAAATTTTTCTTCAAAATCTTTATCTAATGTGAAGATAATGACTCTTTCGCCTGTTTTCGTGCTGATATCTGAATGCAGGCTTTGGATCTTGCAATCCGTAACTTCCTTTATAATGTTTCCCAAAATCGGCCATGCGCCTTCGAGCAGATTAACGCGCGTCTTTTTTATCAGATCAGCGCCCTCACTGGTCTTGGATAATTGCTCTTCTGCCGGAGTAAGAACGCCTTTAAGACGCACAAATATCATATCATCAATAATATAGGTCTTCGTTTCCTTGGGGCCCCGCCCCATATATTCTTTTTCAAATCGAATGATTGCATCACTGATTTGAGATTCTATCTGTCCTTTGGTTATTTTATTCATAATGTCAATTATTCTAACATCCTTTTTCAAAATTTCAATATTTTGAACATCCCGTTGAAACCTCCTATCTCCAGGAAGGCCTTCCAGGGTACATTTTTTTAATAAAGTTTTAAAGAAAGGACAACCGCCTCCAACTCTTCAGCGCTGATGAAGATCTGCTCCCGGTCATGATAAGACAGGAAAAAATCCACAACCAATCGCGGGGTTATGACCCGGAACAAGGCCCGCCCATCTGCCTTAGCGTCCGCATAGGTGATGATCTCATAGATCTCATAGTGTTGCGAGGGAATCTGCTTATCCTTAAGGATTACCTGATCTTCAGCCAGCATCGCAAGCCTGAAGCCTTCCAAATCCGCGTAAGCGTCCGCAGGATTGTTTGTCTTGAAGGCCTTAACCTGCACAGGCACAATGGCGTCTTTCAGGATCTTGACCAAAACCATTTCCAGATCCTGATGGGTGCTTATTCCCAAATGCCGGGCCAGGTCCTCCTTAAGAAGGACCAGCCAGGGCTCCGGGGTCTGAATGCGAAAATCGTGTTTCTCACTGAAATAATAATGCGTGCCGACATCATGGATCACGGTCCGGGTCTGGTCAAATCGCACATATTTGGAAAACACGGCAACATACTGGGCAGAATAAAGCGAGCCCAGATAAATAAAAAACAAAACCGGAACAAAGATCTGCATAAAAATGCCGGCGATCGACGCCTTAATAACCGAAGGCTTGTCATCCAGCATCAGGACCATGCAAAAAGATTCCATGATCAATAAAAACAATCCCTTCAGTATGACCTGCGTTGTCAACTTGAGGTTTTCCGCGTAAAAGAACAACGAGAACAGATACCCGATATCCTTGCCCATCACGACCAAAGCCACAGCGATCAATCCGATGATAAAAAAGACGCGGTAAATATTTATGACCACATCCCGGGCCCAGTCTTTTTTCAAGGCAATGGCCACCATGAAAAAAAGCCAGAACAAAGCGAAAAAGACATTTTCCAGAATGCCGGTCTTAGCGGCGATGAAGAGCTGCCTTAAGACATTGAAAAAAAGGATGCTGACCGTGACCCAGCGGACAAAGGCCTCACGCAAATATTCCCGGTCTTTTTTCCTGTTGACTTTTTTTGCCTGTTCTTTCATAAGCTCTTGCTAAGCGGATCGAAACCGGTCACACTTGTCTTCCTCCTTCACGGCGCGTTCAGCGCGCGTTCATTTTCGCGCCAAAAAAATCGCCCGTAACGGGGCCGGATGGCCTTCCACGGTACGGGAAGGATCCTGTGGATCCAAAAAATGCTCCAGCGACTGCCAGACTCCCCACTGGTTCACATGCTGCTCCCGGGATGTGGTCCTGGTCACATCCAGTCTTTCCACCTTACGAAATCCGCTTTGCTCAAGCCAGCGGTGCATTGTGCGGCATGAGGGGATCTGCCTGACATTCGGCATGCAGGCATACCGGCCACATGGGTGAAGCACCTCGCCTTCCTCCTCTTCAATGACCAGGGTTTCCAACACCGCCTGGCCTCCGTCTTTTAAAAGCGAACGGAGCTTCAAGAGATGTTCGCCCGGAGAATGCACATGATAGATCACGCCCATGGAAAAGGTTATGTCAAAAAGATCACAGCCGGCAGCCGGCATATCATCGATACTTAACGGAAGCACCGCGGTCCGGGACGTGGGCAGGTATTTTAACAAGGCCTGATTCTGCGCAAAAAACGTGAGTTTATGGTCGATACCCAGCACAAAATCCGCACCGGCCCCGAGCGCGCGGAAACAGTGATATCCATTGCCGCAGCCCACATCCAAAACCAGCTTCCCGTCCAAAGGCGCGATCCGCTCCTTGATGCGGTCCCATTTCATGTCGGACTGCCATTCCGAATCAATCCGCAGGCCGCAAATATCAAAAGGGCCTTTGCGCCACGGGTTCAAGGCCATGAACCCGTTCCGTAAAGACAATGCGGTTTCTTCATCCAGCGGCGCTTGCGCCCTGGCCGTGACCACGTCCGCGGCCAGATCTATTCCGGCAATATTAATTTCAGGCATCTGCGCGATCCAGGCATCCCACTGGGCCAGGCTGTCTTTGTGCGGCCCGGCAAAATGCTTACGCGTGTGCTTCTCAAAAAAATCACGCCAGGGTCTCAAGGCGGTTGTGTTTAACTCGGTCAAAAAGGCATCCAGGATCATGGTTTCACCGCCAAGAGGGAAATAAAATTAAAACACTGATACCACTGGTAAACCGTGACAAACCCGGCCTTGGCAAGCCGCGCCTGATGTTGGCCAAAGGTGTCCAGATGTAAAACATTTTTCAAGGCCTCCTGCTTTTGGGCGATCTCCAGGTCACTGTAACCCTGCGCCTTTTTAAAGACGTGATGGTGCTGATGCTGCCAGGCGTTTTGGCTGGCGTCGGCAAAAACCACTTTCTCGGACAATAAAAGCGCTCCGCCCGGTTTCAATCCCTGATAGATCTTTTGGATCAGGGCCGTCTTTTGGGCGGGCGACAAAAACTGCAGGATAAAATTCATGACAATGACCGAGGCATCGGCCACAGACACAGCACAGACATCCTCACAGACACAGGTCACATCGCAGTCTCCCGGGATCTGGCGCAGCTTCTGCCGGCACTGCTCCATCAAAGGTGCCGAATTGTCAACCGCGATGATCCGGCAGTTCTTTTTCCGGACATGGGAACGCATCAGGGCCGTCACCACACCGTGAGAACACCCCAGATCGTAAAGGCAACTGTCATCCTGGGCGTACTGTTGGGCCAGGACCGCAAGCATGCTCACGATCGTCTTGTACCCGGGGATCGAACGGTTCAGCATGTCGTCAAACACCTGCGCGACCTTTGCATCAAAAACAAAATCGCTCACGCGCTGATGTTTTTTGCGGTAGATTTCATCCCGGCGTGTTGTCATCATGATAAATCTTTCCGTATTTGAGCGGATACGTATTCGGCGATGGCCAGGCCCGCGGTCAGGCCCGGGGAGTCAATGATAAAATGCATGGCATCCGGATACTTTTCATCCCGCTGGATAACGAAATCCTTGTTCTGTTTAGGGACGGCCATGATCCCGGTCTGATGCAAACTGATATCTTCCAGACCCAAATGCGGAAAAAAAGACCGGACCGCGTCGGCGTAGACCTCTTCCGTTTTTAATTGGCTGGCATAATCTTCCTTGCCCAGGCCAACGGTCTTGACCGGGCCGATGGTCACGGTATTGCCCACATAATAATTGCGCGCAAAGGAGGTGGCGCCTTCGGCCGCCTGCACATCGGAAAGATCAAAGGTCGGGGTCAAGTGGACTCCCACGGTGCGGGTGATCTTGCCCTGCGCCGTAAGCTGCTTGAACTCGGCAAAGGAAACAACCGCTTTTTCGCCGGTCTCATTAAAATACCCGTACGGGGCCGGATAAACGTTCATCTTCGTGGCGAGTTGCGGACGGACACTTTTGTAGAACTTGGCGGATTCCCCGCGCACTGGTTCGACCGTAAAAGGAAACCCGGGATTGAACAAGCGCGCGACATCATCGGCAAACAGCCCGGCGGCATTCAATAAAGTCTTGGCGGTAAAGGATTCTTTTTCCCCGCGCGAAGTCCGGGTCACAAGCTCAAAGCCCCTGGCCAAAGGCCGGATCGCCACAACTTTGGTTGAGGTCAAACCCATCACGCCTTGCTCTTGCGCGAGGTGATACAATTTGTCTAAAAGCGCGGTAGGCTCAACAATGCCTGAGTCCGGCACATAAAGCGCGCACTGCGCACGGACATTGGGTTCTTTCTCTTTGACCTGGGCCGCCGACAACTTCTCGATGGTAACGCCATTGTCCCGGGACCTCGCAAAAAGGTCTTCAAGGTACTCTTCTTCCCGGTCATCCACGGCAACCACCAGCTTCCCGGTCCGGGCAGCCGGCACCCCGTGTTGCCGGCAAAAGGCGTACAGCATCCGGCTTCCCTCAACGCACAGCCGGGCCTTCAACGGCTCAGTCTCGCCCGGATAGTAGATGCCGGCGTGGATCACCCCCGAGGGCCGGGAACTCTGATTCTCACCTTTGATGTTGGCGTTCTGCTCAATCAAGCCGATCGACAGATCACCTTTTTGCGACAGGACATAGGCCAAAGAACTGCCGATGATGCCTCCGCCGATGATCGCGATATCCAGATCAAATTCCATAATCTCCTCTCAACCAATCTCTTTTAAGCCACCGTTTTGACGAACCCTTGTTTGTCCCTGCGCTTGAACCAAGCGCATCGGCCGGACGGTTTTTTCTTTCACTTTTTTGTGTTTACGTTTTCCTCTTGAATGTTTTTGCGTTGTGGCTCAGGACGCCTTGGATTTTCCCGGGTCCTCGGGTTCGAATCCCGGCCTCCGGGCTTGTTCCTTTTTTCCAAAGACCTTTTTGACCAGATGGAACATCTTTTTCAAGAACCAAAAAGAAAAAAGGATAAAGAGGATGACCGCCACGGAGATCACAACCGGATGGGTGATGATCAAATACAAGGCGCCCAACACCGAAACGTCCTCGGTCACACTGGCCACAGTGTTGGTCACAGGTTCCGGGGAGGTATTGATCGCCAGGCGTGAGGTGGCCTTGGTCAAGTGGGAATCCAGGGCCACCGCGCCCGATAAAACAGCCACCGGATACTGGACTGCCGGGCCCACGTCCGCCATGGCCAGGTAACCCAGGATCGTGGCGCCGGCCGGACGGATAAAGGTGTGCACCGAATCCCAGGCCGAATCCACGTAAGGGATCTTGTCGGCAAAAAATTCAATCGCAAACAATACAAGCGCCAGGCCGATCACCAAAGGATGCGCGATGCCCTCCATTTGGCCGGGCAGGTCAATCCATCCCATCCGATGCGCGAAACCCAAACCCGCGGTGGTCAAATACAAATTCACCCCCGAGGCCCACGAACCTCCCAACAAAACGCCTAAGGAACCCACATTTTCCATCTCATAATCCTTTCGCCTGCTTTCCCGCAACAAAAGTAACAAAAATTAATCCGCGCCTGCGGGAGCGGTCACTTAAAACCGGAAATTCAAACCCGCGCTTACGGCCTCGCCATCCAGGGCCTGGGCCTCCAGATTGACCCACACCCGCGGGCTTACCTGAATATCCGCGCCAACGATTACACCCCAACTTTGGGACTCATCGGATTTGATGCGGTTGCGTTCCCCGTTCTCCCAATGGATATTATCCATGCGCGAAACTTTCACCCCGCCGTAAGGGGTGACGGCCTCATGCGCGGCCCATGAAACCAAAAAAGACAACTGCCAGTCATCCAGCACGGATTTGTGTTTGGTTTCACCGATATTGCGGGAATAAGGATGGATGCTGATATGCTGAAACCCAAAGACCCCCTTAATGTTTTCTTTCTCAAAAACGCGTAACCGGAAACCATAGCCCCCGCCGACAAAAGTCGCATAACTCAAATCCACCTGATCCTCATTTTCATGCCGGACATTCCCGCAGCCGCCTTTCAGGTCAAGCGTTAACCAATCCGTGAGGCCCAAAGAAATATTGAGAAAATGCTGCAGGCTGCGCATTTCCCCGTTATCGCCTTCAAGTGCACGCTGCGCGACATAATGTGTCTGCGCTCCGACGAAAAATTCCTGTTGCCGCGGCATGCGGGTGCCGTAAGCCGGGGCGGCTTGCGCCTGCGGGCCCGCCACCAGAGCCCCAAGCCAAAACGCACTTATCGCGATGATCGTCCTGATCTTATTCCTTATGCCCATACTGGCCGTAATCAATATTTAACTCCTTCAAATCTTTTTTTAACAATCCATGAAACCCGAAAGGGGTCTCTGCAAAAAAGGCGTCGACTAAAAGCCCTTCATCCACACGCGCACGATCTTGTTCGCGAAGAAGCCGCCTGATCCTGGCTGAGACTTTTTGCCGGGCCACCCCCTGCAAAAAAACCGGGGTCCGTGCGATCAAGGACTGAAACGCCTCTTCGACGCCTGCGTCCCAGGCCAACTCGTTTTGTGCCTTATCCATAACCATCCTTTGTTTTTTTACAAATCCTTAAGAAGAACATTCTGAGGCAAGCCTGCCATGGATTTATCCATTTTCGCCAAAATATCCCTTACAAGCCTGACCTCTTCAACGTCCCCGACGGGAACAGAGGCGTTCCCGCTTTGATTCAAAGCATCAATGACACTTTTGACCGTGATCTTGTCCACATTATAGGCCGGATGGTAGGCCACCTGGCCGGCCCCGTTCAGTTTTACCTCCACCAGCACCCCGGCCTCAATCAGTTCAAAAAGCATCTGGCGCACCAAACGGATAGGGATCTCCCACTCATGCGAAAAATCATCCGCTGTCGGAGACGGCAATTTTTGACAAAACCTGCGCACGCAATACAAAACAATACTCACCGAAAGCTGCTGTTTAAAAGCAATGCTTGTCTTCAGGCAATCCGGTTCAAACTCATAGGTTTCCACGTTCTGCTCGGCAAAGGAAATCTCTGCCCCCAAAAGCACAATGAGCCAGCTCAGCTGCAACCAGATCAGAAACAAAGGCAAGGCCGCGAAACTCCCGTAAATCGCCCCCCACTTGGAAACCCCCACCTGAAACGTGATGTAAGCCCACTGCACCAGCTGATAGATGGTCCCGGCAATGACCCCGGCCACCAACCCGGATTTGAAAGAGACCTTTGTGTTAGGCATAAAAATATAGAGAAAGGTAAACAGGATCCACAAAACCACATAAGGCAAAAAACTCAGCAAAGACAGGATCAACGGGGCTACCGAACCCATGAATGTCAACTTCTCAAGGATCACTTTTACCTGGCTGGTGATCATCACCGTGATGCTGCTGGACATGATCAAGAGAATCGGGCAGATCAGCATTAAAGACAGATAGTCGCTGAATTTGCGCGCCAGCGGCCTGCTTTTTTTGATGCCCCAAATGTCATTGAAGGAACTTTCAATATAGCCTAACACCCTGATAACCGTCCAGAACAAAACCACGACACCGATCCCGGCGATCAGGCCGCCCCGGGTATTTTCCAAAAACGCGTCGGCAAAATTGATGATCCGGCTGACCACCTCTTCCTGCCCCGGAAGCCGGTCATACAACTGGGCCTCCAGCCTTTTCTCAAAGCCAAAACCCTTGGCAATGCCAAAGGCCATCGCAACCACCGGCACAATTGACAATAAAGAATAAAAGGTTAAAGCCGAGGCCCTGAGTTTGCATTTATCCTCATTAAAACCGCGCAAGGCCAAAAGGATAATGCGTAATTGCCTGATCCCGAAAGATTTCATTCCCGGCAACTTATTGGCACGGATGCGCCAGATATCGCCTTGAAGAAAACGAATAACAGAATTGATCCGATTTTTGCTTTTCACGCTCATATCGCTCCCATCGCTAAAAATTAAAATTAATGAATGCCCCCAAATCCCAGCCCATAGGTCCGGATACCGTTTAACATGAGTTGCATGCCAATGGTGGCAACAATGAGGCCTGTGATCCGGATAAGGGCTCCCATCAAATTGTATCTTTTCAAAGCCCTGCCTATCCGTTTCGCTGAAAGCATAAGAATCAAATTGATCGAAAGACTGACAATAATCGCGATCAGCGTAATTCCCAGGCCGTAATGCTGCGGGAATGTCACCGCGGCGGTCAAGGTGGCAGGCCCTGCGATCAAGGGAGACGCCAAAGGAACAATAGAGGCCTCCTCAAGCTTCTGATTCACATCCGATTCAAAAAAAAGCCCTTTATTCAAAGCCAGAAAACCCCGGTAAACAAGCACGCCTCCCCCGACGATCTGAAAGGCGTAAATCTCTACCTGAAAGATGGACCTCAGAATAAAATTGCCGGTTAATGCAAAGACGACCAGGATGATCAACGCGATAAAAGTGGCCCTGATGGATATTTTGCGGGTCTCCTCAACAGAGGCGTTCTCCGCCAGCAAGGAAACAATAAAAACCTTGCTCACCGGATTGATCAGAGCAATCAGAGCCAAAACACAATTGATTAAATTATTCATAAAAATCATTCCTCAAGAATAAAAAACAGAAAAATTATTTTATCATAAATCCGCGCATTTTTACCAAAATATTTGCGGAACCCAGCTGAACCGATGGGAAACACCCCCCCAGATGTCCGCTTGCACTCTCGCTCCACGCAAAAAGGCAGCTTAACAAAAAGCTGCCTTTTTTACGCGTATCCCGCAATCCCGACCTCAAGAACCGGAATCCTCAAGCCAAAAAATCTTACTTGGCGAACATCTTCTCGATATCGTCCTTGATCGCCTCGAGGTCCTCTTCATGCTCGATCTCATCGGTCATGATCTGCAAAGCCATATCATAGGTGACCGGGTCTTTATCCTTAGTATAATCGATGATCTTCTTATACACATCGATGGCGCATTGCTCGCCTTTGATATTCTGTTTTAAAAGAACGCGCACATCAAAATCTTCAGGTTTTTCATAACCGCAGTTTGTAAAATCGTACCATTCTTTGGGTTCTAATAAAGGCGTGCCGCCCAATTGAAGAATCCTGTCGGCTAACATCCCGGCGTGACGCAACTCATCTGCGGCATGTTCAAGAAGTTCAGTCACCACCGCTTCTTTCGGCATCCCCACAGCCACCTTCGCGCCCAGCCAATATTGGTAATACGCAAGCCATTCATCCGCAAATGCCTTGTTCAACATCATGATCAGGTCCTCGATCTTGATGCCTAACTCCTCGATTATTGCTCTTCCTCTGGTTCCCATAATCTTCTCCTTTGGTTAAACGTTATTATTAAGTGTTCTTTTGTGGCTCATACCACTTATCCAGCCACGAGTTCTTGTCATCAAACGGATTCGTTCTCAGGGCGAAAAGGAAAAAGTACGGATAATTCGCCTTGGTGTAACGCATATATTGAACCCATTGATAGACCAGCCGGTCATAGGCCCGCTGAATATCTCTTTGGGTATGCTCCCAATCCTCAGCGGAAAAAGTCCCGCCTTCCCGGGCCGCCAATTCTTCGGCAAGATGAAAGACCGCCATCAAGGCCTCTGTAAAGGATTCATGCTCCAGGAGACTTGGATTTTGTAAAAGGTTCACCAGAAACGGCCGTTTATCTTTAAGAAATCCGGTCAATTTCCCTATATCCATTTTATCCATAGCGATATCCGACCGGTACTGTTTTAGAACCCGGCAGGCGGACCTCAAATCCACGTCATCGTATCGGGCTTCACTGGAAATGTACTTTTGGATTTGATCCCTGTTATTGTCAAAGTTGGAAAGGTACACCAAAAGGTGCTTGCCGAACTCACTGAAAAACACTTCAATGACCATGGTCAACTTCTTTAAATACGTGCGTTTCTCCCAGGCGCTCAAAAGATGGTGGATGATCAAGGTGACCAACAGGACTTCGATAAAGACAAAGGCCACATCCCCCAGAAGATAAATAAAAATATGATGCGCGTCACGAAAAATCCAGTAATGCAGGTAATAAAAACCCGCCGAAAGAACGAGCATAGCGATTCCGGCCAATACTTTCCATTGCCAATCCTTCTTCATCTGATATATCCTCTCATAAATCCTGATGCAAAGCCCTTCACCCCAGCCTGCAAAGCCCCTGCAAGCTTGCATAATTCTAACAATAATAAAAAGTGTGTCAATGAAATTTATTTATCGCGGTCCGGGATAGAGCGGAGAAGCAATCGAGTAGGAGGTAGCCGATTAATTCGGCTACCGTCCTCTCACACCACCGTACGTGCCGTTCGGCATACGGCGGTTCGATAAAATTAATGTACTAATGAATATCTTTCGGTTATTGATTGAAGTCCTAGCTTCTTTAGGTGTCCATTAGTGACTGTTCTTGAGAGGATTGGGCTTTTGGATATTCTCCAGTAGCTTTTCCTTGTATTTGCAT
>JAGYNW010000387.1 GCA_018399915.1 Candidatus Omnitrophota bacterium | reverse complement strand
AATTGCGTCCGGCGACTTTATCTAAAAGCTGTTCAAACGCATCCAGGTCCATGCGGTCCCTTTGAGGATTCAACGCCGCAACCGGCTTTGTCTGAATCGCCGGCATCTTTTGCGGATTGATCACATCGTACGCCGTATTCTGCGACCAGAAAAAAAGGCGCAGAACAGAAGAAAAAGGCCGGGCCGCAATTCCCCACACATGACTGTCCCAGATAAGATAATCCGCGGTCTTAATCCCGCGTTTAAAGAGAGGAACGCTCTGGGAAGACCTGCCCTTTTGCGCAAAGTGCAAACCAGCGATAACCTCTTCTTTCAAATCCACGTACAAAAAAGGATTCTCTGTCTCTTCGTGTTTTGGCAACGCCAGAAGCGCCTTGCCGGAAAATTCCGATTCGCCGTCTAAAAAAGAACGTAAAGAAGCGAAAAAGGCGTTTTCCATTTCTTGCTGACTGAAGGCTTCCGCGACATCCAGCTCTGCCGGCTTCATTGCCTTGGGGATAAAAACCCATCTGTCCTCAGCATCATAATATAAAACAAAATCCTGACCATCTAAAGCAACCGAAACCCCTTTGCCGGATTGATCTTTCAGCAATTCCTCGGCAAACGCCTCTTTGATCTGCGCCCATTGATAATGGTCCAAAATCCGGACAGGTTCCCGGGCCTCTGATGAGAAGGCTTGGCTTTGATCCCAATCTTGTTTTGTGACCGGTTCTAAAAGAGCATGGAAATTCCGGCTGCCCGGCTGACTTTTGGCATAGCAGAAATCCAGGACCGCCTTGGCCCAAAAAACATGTTTCCCGTCGCTGTCTTGTGAAAAAACATCGCCCTTAAGCAGCAGGGTCTTTCCGGTCAAAAAGGCTTGCTCGGCTTTCAGAAAACCGGTTTGATGAAACAGCGTCCGGGTGATGTCCCAGCCGTCCGTCCGTCCTTTCCGCGCAGGCGCCAAAGCGCAGCCGGAAAAGACAACAACAGCCAGCAAGGCTAAAATCTTTTTAAACACGTGTCTTTTCTCTCTCATGGATTTTCGC
>JAGYNW010000386.1 GCA_018399915.1 Candidatus Omnitrophota bacterium | reverse complement strand
TTAAGCCAAAACGCTTGAGCAATTTTAGGCATTTGGCTTGGGACATCTTTTTCTGCGATTCCAATTCTTGAAGCAACAGAGATGATCTTTTCTCGCAGTTTTTTTGCTGCGTCTACAAGTGCCAGTCCACTCATCATGGTCCCGCGTGAGGCAACAGTGGGCCCGGAGTCGGGCACGCGCGATGAGTCAACTTGTGACATGTGTATCTGCTCTACAGGCACCTGCAATGCCTCGGAGACTATCTGGGTCAATGCGGTAATCAATCCTTGTCCCATCTCAACGGTTCCCACCGAAAAGGCAATTGATCCATCGGCCTCCAACTTCATGTACGCGCCTGCCTTATCCAGGAATGGAGCTTTGCCGCCAAGGCCAACTCCGTAGGTTACTGTGGAAATGCCAAGGCCTTTCTTATGGTCTTGTGAGGTTTCGTTGAAGGCATCGATTGCAGTAAGATGCTCTTTCCAGTCAGCCATCTCGCCAGCTTTTTCTACTGTTTGTAGTACGCCAACGCTTTCTTTGAGTAGCTGATTGGTGCTGGTTTTATCTCCTGGTCGCAAGGCGTTTCGACGTCTGATCTCTAAACGGTCTATTCCTAGCTTATTTGCAAGCTTATCCATCTGGGATTCGTGGGCAAATATCACCTGAGGGCTACCGAAACCCCTGAATGCACCACAGGGAATAGTGTTTGTCGCTACAGAAAAACCATCCACCTTCACGTTTGGAACCCGGTATGGACCAGCGATGTGCATTAGACCACGCCACAGGACCGCTGAGGAAAGGGTTTGATAAGCGCCGGCGTTGTAAACAAAATCAGCCTCGATAGCTGTGAGGGTGCCATCCTTTTTTGCTCCGCTTCTATAGCGTACAACGGATGGATGGCGCTTGCTGGAGGTTAGGATGTCTTCGGTGCGATCGAGGATCAGCTTTACCGGTCTTCGCGCCTTTGTCGCCATCAAGGCAGCAAGCGATGATACAAGGGAAGGCACATCTTCCTTGCCTCCAAATGCGCCACCGGTTGTTGTTTGCACCACACGCACCTTGGATAAAGGAAGGC
>JAGYNW010000385.1 GCA_018399915.1 Candidatus Omnitrophota bacterium | reverse complement strand
GCGGCGATCAAATATGCTCCGGAAAAAGCGATAATTGCACTTGATAAAGTTAAGTGCCCCTGTGACAAATAAAGGATCTTAAAGCCCAAGGCCATACCCGCGCCGACAGAAAAAGAGAGAATACCCGAAAGCAGCCCAGAGGCCGCTTTAAAAGGATGATGCTTTTCGGATCGGCCCTTAGCTGCCAAGTCTTCAAGGAATTCAAAATCGCAAAATATCTTTACCTCGGCATCACTATAGTTGGTCACGCGCCCGGTTCGAGCCGGGCTGACCATCCGGGTTTCTCTGATCTTGACCGGATCGGAGTACCTGTTACCGGGCTCTTCCGTCCACAACTCTTTCCAAACAGCGGGCGTTATTTCTACCTCAACATCATACGGTTCAGGGAAAACGGAATATTCATCATTGATCACTCGACCAACCAGCTTCTTAACATTGCCCATTTTTACGGAAAGGCCTTTTTCCTTTATCAGCGATGTCAAAAGATCTACGCTTCTGGAAATATCCCTTGAATTAGGGCTTTCTTTTATAATAAGATCCGACCCCGGATAAAGGCGTTCATGATTGGTCTGGTGGTATTCTTCAATTCTTTCTATGCGAGTGGTGACGAGATGCCTTAAAAGCTGTTTTAATTCTTTTTCCGGGAAAAAATTCAGGTCCTGATCGCTTAGATAACTCATAACCGAGGCTTTGCCCAAAGCTTCTCTGTCATAAGCGTTGAAGAACTCAACCGCACCGATTTTCCCGGTCATAAACAACTGAAAGATCCTGCCCACATCACCGCAAACATAAACTCTTTTGATCCTATGCCATGCTATCAATCTGCGCAAAAGAAGTAACGCGCTTATACCAATCGCTGCGCTTATAACAGCATGCTCAAGCAGGAGGTCTGTAATGGTTTGGAAGAAAAGATGCGTTGCGAAATGGGAACTTTCTTGCTGCGCCAGGGCGGCCGTGGGCGCTATAAAGAAAGCCGTTGCGGCCGACAATATAGCTTTGATCGCAAATACTCTTTTTTGGGGGACCGGTGAGCCAGACTTTTCAGGAACATCCTTTGCCTCTATAGGCAAG
>JAGYNW010000384.1 GCA_018399915.1 Candidatus Omnitrophota bacterium | reverse complement strand
AAATACAGGGAAAATCATTGAACGCCTCACAAGTCGCCCAACTTATTGCGCAAAATAATTTGATGAATGGAGATGTGCGCATCAGCTATTTACAAAAAATGATTGCTGAACAAATGCCCCAAAGCACACGGCTAGGCCTGAAAGCCAATATTTTTATTAACAATGACGGCAAGTTATCCTTAGGCGGCGGGCTTACAGGTATCATCCAGGGATTCGCCGGAAGCATTGAAACCGGTAATGCGATCGGGGCCGCGCTGCCCATCATTTTTAACCTTTCCGGGGAGATCATTGATATTCTCTCCGGTAAAAAAGTAAAGGAACAAGAATTGGCCCGTAAAATGACAGCCATTGCGAAATATCATATGGAGGAAACCATTGAAACGCATATCAATCAAGCAAACCTTCTCTTGATCAATATCGGAAAAGCCCAACAGCATATCTCACATTTAGAAGGCCTTCTGCAAGACCTTAAAAAAGCACAAAACATCTTGAATAAACGATACGCACAAGGGTTTGCCACGATCGATCAACTGAACGCCTGTCAGCAACAGATCGAAAAAACCCGGTTAAAACAACTCAACTGGCAAGCTTCAGAAAAAGAACTTACGATCGAACTCAATCACCGGCTTGGATGGACTCTTAACCGGGTTGAAGAAAAGATTACGCCAGAATTGGCATGGACCGCGGAATTTATAATGCCCTCCTTAAAAACACAAGACGAATGGTTTAAGTCCGTCTTGGGCCCGGCCACAAGAAACTATCAACTCAAAAAAGCCCAAATAGCCCTTGAAGCTGTTGAACAAACTATTGACCTTCAAAAACGCGAACGGCTTCCTGCGGTCGATTTAAACAGCCTTTACCTTACAGATGGCAAAAACTTTAATCCTATGTACGATATTGTTTCCGGCTCTGTTCTGAAAAGCGGAGCCGTGGCAGAAGGTTATAACGGTGCCTTGCATTTTAACTTTGACTTTATTAATACCACTAAAGATGCCAAAGCCGCTATCATCGCGCTGGAAAAAGAAAAAGCCCAGATCCATGTAGAAAAAATCAAAACGGTTTTAAGCCGAGACCTGACAA
>JAGYNW010000383.1 GCA_018399915.1 Candidatus Omnitrophota bacterium | reverse complement strand
TAGTTTGTCAATAAAAATCTCATCTTTTTTCTCAGATACTTTAGGATTTTTATTGATCCTGAAGCCAAAGGCTGAAGGATCTTAGAGGCAATAAAATATGCTATCCTCAAACATAAAAAAACTCAGAAAGAAACACAACCTATCCCAAGAACAACTTGCCCAAAAAGCCGGAATTACCTACAGCACTCTGATTAAGATAGAGTCAGGGCTAAATAAAAATCCTACGCTGGATACCCTAAAAAAACTTTCAAAAGTTTTTAAGACGAAGATAGATAATCTGGTGGGGAGGTAGTTGTAGTCATAGCTTGTATACAACATATGTGGCGGTATGTTCTTGCTAAAATAATTACGTTTAAACTTTTCTTATATTGTTATGAAAGAAGCTAAAGCCCGCATACGCATAAACAAATATCTTGAAGAGGCTGGATGGCGGTTTTTTGACACGGACAAAGGCCCTGCCAATATTTGTTTAGAGACAAATGTCAAAATTACTGAAAAAGACCTTAATGGCCTTGGCGAGGATTTTGAAAAGACAACCAATGGCTTTACTGATTACATACTCCTTGATGACAAAGGTTTCCCTTTTGTAGTCTTAGAAGCTAAAAAGGAAGAAAAGAATCCTTTAGACGGGAAGGAACAAGCGCGAAAATATGCCAAGAGCCTTAATATCAGATTTGTGCTTTTGTCGAATGGGAATCTTCATTATTTCTGGGATATAGAAACAGGCAATCCGAATATTATCACTACCTTTCCCACTTATGAGTCCCTGACACATAAGAAATCTTTTAGGCCTAACCCTGATACTTTAATCCGTGAACATGTTGATTCAGACTATATCGCAATTACGCAGAAACCGGACTATAGTAGCGACCCTAACTGGATTGATGAGAACAGGCGGAATGATTTCATCAGCGACAATAACCTTAAATTTTTCAGAGATTATCAACTTAACGCTATTAAATCATTACAAGGTGCTGTGCAGGAAAATAAAAATCGTTTTCTTTTTGAAATGGCTACTGGCACAGGTAAAACACTTGTTGCCGCTGGTGTTATCAAATTATTCTTGAGGACAGGCAACGCCAAACGTGTATTGTTTTTGGT
>JAGYNW010000382.1 GCA_018399915.1 Candidatus Omnitrophota bacterium | reverse complement strand
GCCTTTTGAAGAATTCATTAAAAATGATGCATCCGTTCATTCCTTTTGTTACCGAAGAGATCTGGCAGATCATCGCTCCCGGGAAAGGTCCTCTGTGCCTGCAGGCCTGGCCCGGCAGTGTGGATGCCTTGATCAGCGAGGATGCCCATAAAGACATGAACCTCTTGACCGGGATCGTGACTGCGATACGCAATATCCGCGCGCAATGGAACATTAAGCGGACGCAGAAGGTGGCCTGCCATTTGGTCACATCCGATGCCAGAGAGATCGCGCTGATCGATTCGAACCGGGACATGCTTAAGAGGCTGGCCGGGATCGAGACATTATCTATCGAAAAGGAGATTCCGCAAACCAAGAATGTGGCTACCGCGATTGTGGAAAAGATCAAATGCATTGTGCCTTTGGGTGAGCTGATCGACATGGAGGCGGAAAAACAACGATTGATCCAGCAGATCGGGGCGGATAACAAGGCCCTGGCAAGTCTGCAGAAGCGTTTAAGTAATGACGCTTTTATTACAAAAGCGCCTGCGGATGTCGTGTCTAAAGAAAAGGAACGGTTACAGGCGGCAAAATTGAAGATACAGAATTTGGAGAAGATCTTATCCGAGCTGGGATAAGCGGCCTGTATTTTAAAGAAGGGTTGCGGCATGTTAAAAAGCAAAGATGTGAAGCATTACGTGAACATTGCCTTGCGCGAGGATATCGGCAAGCATGATGTTACCACCGATTTTCTAATATCTAAACGGAATCAGTCCCGGGGGCATATCCTGACTCGTCAGTCCGGTGTGATCTGCGGATTGCAACTGGTCCGAGGCGTGTTCCGGAGTCTCGATAAACGGATCAAGATCCGGACCAAATTCAAGGATGGAGATTTTGTTCCCAAAAACACAAAGGTCATTTTTCTGGAAGGACGCACCTGCCCTTTATTAACCGGTGAGCGCGTGGCTTTGAACTTTCTGGGCTATCTTTCCGGCATTGCCACCAATACTTACAATATGGTCCGCGCCGTTAAGCCGCAGAAGGTCAAGATTCTGGATACCCGAAAGACCACTCCGGGTTTACGGCTCTTGAAGAAATACGCGGTCCGATGCGGGGGTGGTACCAGC
>JAGYNW010000381.1 GCA_018399915.1 Candidatus Omnitrophota bacterium | reverse complement strand
ATTCCTAAATTCCATAATTCCCCAATCCTTACGTGGAATTTCCTTCATAGAGTTTTATCAGCTTTCGGATTAGCGGCACTGTTAGCACTACTCGCCGGAGTCCGGCTTTTCATTTTATCCTGAGCGCAATAAAGGTCCAGGCAAGCCGAAAGGGGCGGATCACCCGATAAAAAGACGTCAGCATATAAGGGGCCGGATATTTGGACCATTCTTTAATGGTGGGTAAGGTAAAAAGGTAAAAAGCATATTTCAACCTGTCCAGACAGGAATCCCTGATCATGATATGCATTGGTGAAAAGCGCCAGGCTGCACCGCTATCAAAATGTGCGGGTCTGTCAAACATTTCGTTTGATATCTTATGGCCACGCTGAACGATTCCCCGATCATACGTTAGACCCTGTTCTAAAGCGTCCGGATACTTGGCAGCAAGTAAATATTTTCCAAGGAACAATCCCAGCAGGAATATCCTTTTGGCGCCTATATGTTTCGCAAGCCCCAAAGCGTCCAAAATAGTTTGCTCGGTTTGCCTTTTCATCAGCTCAACAAAACAGCAGAGCCATTCCAGCCGGTCCCAACAGTGACTTGCACCATGGACGCATAGATAGACAAGCATGACATCTTCCGGAATGGAGAAAATCTGTTTGCCGAGGAAAGATTTTGTTGCCAGTTTTTCGGAAAAAAATTCCAGGTAAATGGGCTTAAGTAGATATCTTCCGGTAATTTCCCAGTGCAGGTCAACCGGTAAATGGTTTTTATGAAAAAAGGATATGGAATTTTCATGTTGAATGAATTTTTGCTGGTGCTTGCCTGAGATTTCAATCTCAGCTTCATAGCCGGTTTGACTCAAAACCTTCTTTGCTTTTGGAACGTCCGATTGGCGTATAAGAATGTCCAGATCGCTGAAGGATCTGAGATTCAAATCGTTATAAGCTCTTTCAGCGATTAGAGGCCCCTTAAAAGGAACCGCCTGGATATCATTTGCTTTTAGCAGGTCAAGCATTTTTAGCAATGCAGTTGCGTTGGAAAGATTCCTGATCGCATTGTCCTTGTATGCCTTTTTCAGACTGTAGAGTGTTTCTTGGGGAACCAAATCGGGGCAGGCTTGTTTCAGGTTGTGATAAACGAGC
>JAGYNW010000380.1 GCA_018399915.1 Candidatus Omnitrophota bacterium | reverse complement strand
CTAATTCTTTTCCTTTTAATGTTTCTGTTTCTTTAATGATTCTTAACCAATAATTTGTTTCTTTAGCTTCTTTTAAACAAATTCCAATCTTAAACTTAAAATCGTTTTTGCTTATCGCGCCTTGCGCTTCTTCATAATTTGCACCAATTGAAGTGGATGATTTTGCTAATTGATTTCTAATGACATCATTCTCTTTTGAGTAAGGCATCGTTTTAATTAATTTAATCGTATCAACCGCAAATTTAAATGTTCTGTCAGCCAAATCGTTTTCAACGCCCATTTTTTCCCTTTTACCTTAATCCTTTTTCCTTCATGTAAGCCATATGCTTTGCATATGGCTTACATGTATCCATCCTTCCTCAAATCCTCTAATCCGCCGCCGTCTTCTTTGTCTTGTGCGCGGCCGGAGCGTTCGGCGATATTGGCAAATTTGCCGGTTTTCAATTCTTCAACGATCTGTTTGACGTTTTTGGCTGTGGAATCCACCGGGTGCGTGCAGGGCATACAGCCTAAAGAGCGGTAGCGCTTGCCCTTGCCCTGATCAAAATACAAAGAAACAACCGGAATATTTTCCCGCTGGATGTATTCCCAGATATCCAGTTCGGTCCAGTCCAGCAAGGGATGAATGCGTACATGCGTGCCGGGCGCAAAATCGGTCTTGTATTGATTCCAGAATTCCGGGGGCTGGTCGCCCAGGTCCCAGTCATTGTTGACGTTACGCGGGGAAAAATACCGTTCTTTGGAGCGGCTGCCCTCTTCATCGGAACGCACGCCCACGATCACGCCGGTATAAGGTTCGGTGTTTTTGTCCAGCTCATATTTGCGGGTTTCGTGGTTCATGCGGTAACGCGGCCATTGGCCGTTTAAGGTATGTTTGAGCGCCTCGGATTTGAGGTTCTGGCAGCATTGGATCCGGTTGGTATTTCCGTCCGGGAACGTTTGCTTTTCTTTGAGCGCGGCGGTATTTTGGCCGTAGATCATGTCCAGGTTCCATTGCAGGGCCAGGCGGTCGCGGTAGGCGATCATCTCAGGGATCTTGTAATGGGTGTCGATATGGACCAGCGGGATCGGGACATGCCCGACAAAGGATTTGCGGGCCAGCCATAACAGCACCGTGCTGTCTTTACCGATCGACCACAGCATGCAGAGGCTTTTAAACTCGCTGTAAGCCTCGC
>JAGYNW010000038.1 GCA_018399915.1 Candidatus Omnitrophota bacterium | reverse complement strand
AATATCCAAGCTTTGACCAATCCTTAATCTTAAAATTTTTAACATGTACGCTTAAAAATGAAAATTTCTAAACTCCTTATCATCATATTCATACTTACGCAAACCCTTTGGCTTAGCGCGTGCGCATTGAACCAATATTCCCGCAATTACACCCATCCGGATTCCCCCAGGTATGCCGGACGGGGTATCGCCAAAGGAAACACAAAAACAACCGAAACCCTTACGATCGTCACTTACAACATAAAGACTTCAGAAAAAATTGATGAAGCAATCCAGATGTTTAAAGACAATGCCGAAATCGCGCACGCGGATATCATCTGCTTGCAAGAAATGGATTTAAAAGGCGTCAAAAAAATCGCTAATGAATTGAAATACGATTATGTGTATTATCCGGCCGTCATATATAAAGATAAGGATTTTGGCACAGCCGTCCTTTCTCAATGGCCGATCCTCTATGATAAGAAGATCATCCTCCCTCACCTCAATCATAATAAATCCCAAAGAGCAACGACAAGCGCGGTGCTCTTAATAAACGGCAAAAAGGTCAAAGTCTTTTCTGTGCACCTGGGTGTCTTGTTGTATCCCAATCAAAGGGGTGACCAGATCGATGCCATTGTAAGGCATTTAAACCCTAATATCGATTATTTTATCGTAGCCGGAGATTTCAACACATTGACAAAAGTGAATTTGCGTACAGTGCTGGACCCGTTGATGGAAAATTATTTCACCTTTGCAACCAAAAATATTGAATGGACCTATAAACATTGGTACTTCTTCAATAAAAAAGCCGCTTTGGATCATATTTTGACACAAGGCATGAAAATCATAGACGCGGGCATCATCCCTGACCGGACAGCCAGTGATCATATCCCTGTTTGGGCGAAAGTAAAACTTCTTCCCCGCTGATCTGCCATTTACCGGCCATTTAGTCTGCGGCTTGGGAATTTAAAGTGAATTGATATTCTTTGATCAAAGCCTGAATAAAAGGAAAAACTCGGATCAATGCGAACGCGTTTTTACGGAAGGCAAGGTACGAAACACCAGAAAACCTTCGATAATCATCCAGCACTCCAAAACCGAGATGGTAACTCCGATCCCAACCAGCAGCCAATTGTTCTTGTGCCAAAAATCCTGCAAATTGGCCAACATGGCCCAGGCGGTAATGAAAAGCATAAACAACATGGGAATAAAGGCGCACAAAGCATTGGTGCCGCGGCGGTATAAGTAGATCGTAATCACAAATAGAGTCAAACCCGCCAACAACTGGTTCACTGTGCCGAACAAAGGCCATAAAATCAAAGCCCCTTTCCCGCTACCGTTACAAAAAGCTAAAATAAATGCGGAGACAACCGCCACTAATGTGGCCGAATGCTTATGGGTTAACGGCTTAAACCGAAAAGAAGAAGCGATCTCAGTAACGACATACCGTTGAATACGCGTGGCGGAATCCAAAGTGGTGGCGGCAAAAGATACCAAAAACACACCCAGTATTGCTTTGATAAGAAAGACGGGAATTCCCGTCACCTGAATTATGTTGGTCGCGCCGGTAATAAAAGCGCCCAATTTAGCGGATAAACCGTTAGCCGCGTTCCAATCCACATAATGTTGGGAAAAAGCCTGCGCGCCCACTAACTCTGCTCCTTCTTTAGCTGTCAGGTCAAGGCCGAGTCCAGCGGCAATCGCGATCACAACCAAAACAGCCAAGACGCCTTCGGTCAACATAGATCCGGAACTGACAAAAAGCGCATTTTTCTCACTGTCACATTGCTTAGAGGAGGTTCCTGAAGATACCAAACTATGGAACCCGGAAATAGCCCCACAGGCTATCACCACAAAAAGGCTGGGTATCAAAGGCGGAGCTCCCTTGGGATGAGTGATCAACACCGGCGCGCTCATGGGAGGCCGGACCAAAATGACGCCGATAAATAAAAGCGCCATGCCAATGATCAATTGATAGGAATTGATATAATCCCGCGGTTGCAACAAATATTGTACCGGCAATATGGACGCAATATACGCATAGGCCAACAAAATAAGAATCCAGACAATGATCGGATCTATCCCGAAAATAATCGGCAAACTTATGGGAAAATATGCGCCTAAAACGATCGTCAGGTACATGAGCCCTACCGCACCGATGCCGCCCCAGAGGGGATTCCCGTTCTTTTGATAAACAAAATACCCCAGCAGAATCGCGATCGGAATCTGCAGAAAAACAGGAATAACCGACTGCGGATACATTTTAAAAAGCAAGGCAATGATCAAGGCAAAGACCGCAATGACGATCAGGACCGTAAAAAAGATCAAAATCAGAAAAAGCACCCGAACGCGTTGATTGATAATGCCAGAAGAAATATCTCCGATGGATTTGCCTTCGCCTCTTAAAGAAATGATCAAAGATCCGAAATCGTGAACAGCCCCGATAAAGATCGAACCGAAAACGATCCATAGCAACGCCGGCCCCCATCCCCAAATAACACCCACGGCCGGGCCGACGATCGGGCCTAAACCGGCGATGGAAGTAAAATGATGGCCAAAAAGTATAAATTTATTGGTTGGGACAAAATCCATATTATCCCGGAGAGTATAGCTGGGACAACGGGCAGCAGCATTAACATGAAAAATGCGGTTGGCGATATATTTCCCATATGTTTTGTATGCCAAAAAGAAACATGCGGTAACGCCGATTAAAATCGCAAGCGAATTCATTTCTAAAAAGATCCCCTTTCAGTTCTCTTTTATCAAAATCCGGGAACAACCATTAGAGCCTTCCTGCTTAAGATAAAGTCCATCTGATTCCCGGAACCAGTAGGTACGGTTGAAAAACATCTCTGGTAACCGTTTCGGTTTCCAGTAAATCCTGTATGCGCGCACAAGCTCGCCATTGACCAAGATCAAATCAATCCCTTTGTAAAGAGCGGTCATCTTGACCGTGGAAAGAGTATCGTTACGAATGGCCCAAAAATCCTGGGTTTTTGAGGTGCCCATTTTGCTCAAACCGATCTTGGGATTCGCGTATAAAGGCAGGCCGCTTACATCAATGGTTCTGGCAATATTTTTGCCCTCCAAACGCCCTTTAAAGGTCAAATAATTTTTATCCAGACGGGCCTGATAATCCGATCCTTCCTCCGCATCTGTAACCGACCAGGAACGGATGTTCAGATCTCCGTCATAAACAAACCTTTCTGTGCGCGTATTCGTTTTACTTTCAACTTCCCAGGTAATGAGCCGCCTATCCGCCTGCTGCTTCGGCCCAATTATCATGCGGGCTTTACCGATCTCACCATTCTTCTGTTTTGTCTCATACTGATAGACATCTGCGGCAGATACGGCGGCCCCGGCATTCAGACCATTGGCCGCTAAAAACAAGACCGCTGCACAGAGGATAAAAAATACTGATATGTTAGTTTTCATAAAATCTGTTGGCAAAGATCGTGAGCATTAAAGATCGATCTTTTCCTCGCTGATCAATTTACCTTTTTCATCAAACTTCTTAACCGTCAACTGATTGCCGCTAGATATGGTCTCCTCGATCCGTTTCCCTTGCGGATTATATTTTTTGGTTATAATCACCATGCCGTCTTCTTTGAAATCATTTTGGGTCATTAATTCACCCGAAGGATAAAATTCTTTTAACTGGATCAACATCCCATCCTGAATAGTCTGCTCTTGACGGAGGTTGCCCTCATTATCATACGAATGGATTATGGTGATTGTTTCACTGGGAAACATTTCTTTTTTGACCAGCGAGCCGTATGAATCGTAGGTACTGACCATGGTCAATTGTTTATCTTCATAGGTCTTTTCATTAAGTATCTCGCCCATTTCCCCATATTCACGAATAATCATCTTGTTATTAGAAAGGAATTTCCATTCAGCCTGAATATTGCCATTGGGAAAATAATTCGTACTGGAGACAAGCTCCCCTTTTTTATAGACAGACCGGTTTTGAAGATATCCGTCTTTATATTTTTTTTGAATGCCTTCTAAAACCCCCTTATTAAAATTCTGTTCCCGGACAAGTTGTCCCTTTTCGTTATATTCTTTTGTGAGTCCTTGCTGAAGATTGTCAGCGTAATGCTCATCTTTGTACAGCTCTCCGTTTGGATGATAAAGCATTCGCTTGCCGTGCACCTGTCCATTCTGATAGTCAGTTGAATACCTTAAAGTCCCATCCGCATAATAGCCCTTGGCGGTCCCGCTCAATTTCCCATCCTTATAGTACGATTCGCTTTTAAGCTGGCCGTTCTCATGATAACTCAAAACCGGGTTGACCAAAGAGCCATTTTTATAATTCTCGATCAATTTCAATTGACCTGACTCATAGTATGTTTTTTTAAAGCCTTCCAGAGAATGCCCCTGCTCATTAAACAATTGGTATTCCACAAGATTACCATCATTATACGTTTTAAAGGATTTGAGGAAGCCTGTATCGAAATACTCCCGGACCGTGCCATATTTCGGAGGCTTTTTGGCATTGGCAGGCAACACCGTAAATACCATCAAAAAAACCAATATCCATCGCGTTGTTTTTTTCATTGTTGACTCCTTGTCAAAATATAGCTTATGCATTTTCATTATGTTTTAAAATAAATTGATAAAATTCATCCGCCGGAACCGGACGGCTGAAATAATATCCCTGTACCAGATCGCAATGGTTCTCTTTGAGGAAATTGAATTGTTCGATTTCCTCCACCCCTTCGGCCACGACATCCAAGCCTAAGCTGTGAGCCATAGAGATGATCGTCTTGGTCAAGGTCGCGTTTTCCTTTTGGTCAAGCACATCGTTAATAAAGGCCCGGTCTATTTTGAGAGTATTAAAAGGAAATTTCTTTAAATAGCTCAACGACGAGTAGCCCGTCCCAAAATCATCGATCGACAAACGAACGCCCTGCCGGCTGAGCGTGTTCAGCATGGCATTGGTGCGGGGCGCGTCTTCCATTAAAAGACGTTCCGTGATCTCCAGCTCCAACAGATCCGGAGAAAAATTATTTTCCGCGAGCAAATCGGCAACAGTTTTAACCAAGTCGGTCTCCCGGAATTGCCGGGACGAAACATTGATCGACAAACGCAGGTTCATGCCGGTTTCCTCATTCCATTCTTTGACTTGACGGCAGGCTTTTTCAATCACCCATTTTCCTATGGAGATGATCATGCCGGTCTCTTCGGCCAAAGGAATAAAGTCATTGGGCGGAATATTTCCCAATTCCGCGTTGTTCCATCTAAGCAGGACCTCCAGCCCGACCAGTTTTTTCTCAACATCCATGATCGGCTGATAAAAAACATTTAGTTCATTCTTCTCCAAAGCGTAGCGCAGATGGGATTCCACATTCATGCGTTCGACCGCCTTGGTATTCATCTCATTAGTGTAAAAACGGTAAGTATTGCCTGAGGCCTCTTTGGCCTGGTACATGGCGGTGTCCGAATTGCGCAACAGGATCTGCGCGTCATTACCGTCCATGGGAAATCCGGTAATCCCGATACTCAATCCGACAAAGATCTGGCGGTCATCAATAATAAACGGGGCCAAAAACGATTGCAGTGTACGACGGGCAATGATCGCGGAATTGGAGAGACTGTCCAGGCTCGGCATGACAATCAAAAATTCATCGCCACCGAAGCGCGCCACGGTATCGCTCTCACGCACGCACTGGATCAAACGTTCAGAGGCCTCTATCAAAAGCTTATCCCCAATGTCATGGCCCAGGGTATCATTGACGATCTTAAAACGGTCCAGATCAATGAACATGACACCCACACAGGCGCGCTCGCGCTTAGCGCGGGAAATCGCCTGGTTGATACGGTCAAAGGCCAGGGTGCGGTTAGGCAAATTGGTCAATGAATCATAATTGGCCTGATGCATCAGGCGCTTCTCTTCCTCTTTCTTAGAGGTCAAGTCCTGCTTAACTGCCAGATAATGTGTGATCTCACCATCATCGTTGATTATTGGAGAAATAGAGGTGTATTCCCAGAACAACTCACCGCTCTTCTTTTTGTTCAGAAACTCTCCCCGCCATTTTTTGCCGGATGTGATCGTAGTCCATAAACTCTTGTAATGCTCTTTCTTGGTATTTCCGGATTTAAGGAGATTGACGTTCTTCCCGTAAACCTCATCACGCAAATACTGTGTCGATTCAATAAATCGGTCATTAACATATTCAATGATGCCGTTAGGATCAGTGATGATGACCGAAGCCGGGCTTTGCTCAACGGCCATGGATAATTTCCGCAATTGCTGTTCAGCCTGCTTACGTTCCGAGATATCCCGGTAAATATCTAAAATAATAAGTTTATTCTGCATTTCCACCACACTGGAACTGATCTCAACCGGCACTTGCTTGCCTTCGCTGTTAAGGATATGGATATTTTCCAAGGAGGGACGGTTCTCTTTGACGCGTTTTTCAAAAAGCTTGGCGTACTGTTGCTTACGGTCTTGCGGATACAGATCGGTATGGTGAAGCCCGATAATTTTATGGATCGGAAGTCCGGTTAAGTCCTCGGCCATTGTGTTGGCATCGATGATGATACCGGTCTCTACTTCCGTGATCATAATGGCATCCTGGGCAGACTGGATCAGTGACTGAAACCGTTTTTCCGAGGACTTAAGTTCTTTGTCTGCTTTTTTTAGCTCAGTAAGGTCCCGGCAAGATACGCGCACGCCCAGATACTTACCCTGTGGGTCCAGGATATCCTGGCACCGGTGTTCGACCCAGCAAACTGTACCGTCTTTTTTGCGGATACGAAACTGGATCTTTTGGGGTCCTTTAGATTGCATGCGTTTGGCATGATGATCAGAGAATATTTTACGGTCCTCCAGAAATACAATCATCTTGTACAACGAAGGCTGTTTCATGAATTCATTAACCGTGTATCCTGTGACCTCTTTACAAGAGGGAGAAACATAACGCATGGATCCGTCCGGGTCTTGCCAATATTCCCAGTTAAACGCAAACTGGGCCAATGCCTTAAAACGCGTTTCCGCGCGATGCAAGGCATCGCCTGTATCTTTACTGATCAATGCGTGCCGGATGGAATGCAATAGCATTTTCCTGTCCAGGTTGTTTTTCGTGAAACAATCCCAGGCGCCCATCTCGATCAGCCCCATGGCCGCCTTCTCTTGTTCTGCCTCACAGACAATAATAATCGGTACACCTGAGGCGCGGGAATAAAGTTGCTTAAAACCCTTCATCATCTTGCGGCCCAGCACTTGCAGGTCGATCAGGATAACATCAAAATTCTCTACAAAATACTGTTTGTCCCAGACCTCAGGAATATCGGCTTTCCATTCGATATGGATCTCTTTGACCTTCAATTCCGACTTAATGAACACCAAGTCAGATTCAACATCAGCGACTAATAAACACTTAAAAGATTTTTTCACCATAGTGGCGTATCCGCCCCTCCGTTTTATTGCACGCAGTTAAAATTTTGTGATAACGATCGTTAATAAAGTACAGCTTAATTCAAGTGTACTATATAATAGTACATATTATTATATAAATTATTAATTTAAAACTTTATTTCATTATTTTTGATAAAATAATGGAAAATTCATACAACGCGATCATCGGAAGCCCTAAAAGCCATTGGCTACAGAGATCCGCCGGCGTCAGCAAGGCGGCCCCGATAAATATCAGGATGATGGCGTGTTTGCGCTTGGCCGCTAAAAAGGCCGGTGTGATCAAACGCAGTCGGGTTAAGATCATGATCACCACAGGTAACTGAAAAGACACACCGAACGCAAAAAGAAAGCCAATCACAAAGTTCATGTAGTATGACACGGTCCAATCCGGATAGACGCCTAAATAAAGCGAATATTTCCACAAAAAAATCAAGGCCAAAGGTAATACTAAAAAATAACAGAACACCACGCCCCCGGCAAAAAGCAATGGGGATAAAAAAATGAACACAGACAGGTATTTCTTCTCGCTGACGCGCAATGCAGGCTGAACATATTGCCAGAACAAATAAATAATGTAAGGCGAAACCACGACAATGCCGACGATCAAAGACAATTTCATGCTCATCGTCAATGCCTCGTAAGGGCTTAACGACTTGATCGACCAGGCCTGAGACAGGTCAAACCTCTCTTGAGATGCCAGAAACGCCTCATAAGGAACCAGCAATATCCGGAACATTTTCGGCGCAAAGGCAAAACATCCGATCAATCCGGCCAACACCGCGACAAAAAGTTTTATCAACAGGACTTTAATGTCATCCAGATGAGACAGAAAATTTTTGTGGCCTCCCTCCGAATCATCAATTTGGTAGATATCATCTATTTTATTCTTTATCATCCTTGGTGTTTTCGTCGGTTTTTTCCAAGTCTTCGACGACCTCCCGTGTGCCTTTCTTGAATTCCTGCAAACTGCGTCCAATGGCCCTGGCAAGTTCCGGCAGACGTTTGGTTCCGAAAAATAATAAAACGAGAAATAAAACAAACAAGACTTCTCCCCAGCCGATTCTCATGAAACTCCTCCCTCTTTATTCACCAGTAATGGATTGACCGAAATCGTTAGTTTCAAATAATTGCTGATTATTATTATAAGGGTTATCCGGTTTTAAGAAAGTAAAAAGTGCATTCCTTGCGGGATTCTTTACCGCATACGCCTCGTTGACCGGCAAGGTCAAAACGCAGTGGGTTCAAGGCCTAGGGCCGCAAAAAGCGGCGCTTCTTCCATGCACAAATAAACCCGGGTCTTTGGGCTATGATTCCGAATCCAATGCAGCATTGCGGCGTAGACGCTCTTTCTGACTTCTCGGGGATAACGCAGCTTCTCATCGTAGTCCAAAAGAAGTTCGCCGTTCAATAAATCACTTTCCGGGAAACGGGATTCAATCACCTGCTTTTGAGTCCAGGTCATGCGCAGACATCCCAGGCTGATCCAGCGGATGCTCGCTTTGGGAACGCGATCAAAGATCGCCCTGACAACCGCCTGGTAGGCGGATTCCCAACCCGGAAAAAGGATGATGGGATCAAAGTGGAATCCTACTGAGTACCCATGGTTTGCACAGCGCGCGGCGGCATTCAGGCGTGCTTCCAAAGACGCGGTGTAAAATTCCTGCGTATCGATAATGGCCTGGGGATTTACTGACCAGGAAACAAGGATGTTGGCAGCCGGCGCGGTCTTCAGCAAAAGCGAAATATTCGCGCTTTTCGTCTTAAATTCAAAAAACGATTCAGGATGCTGCCGAAAAAAATCCACGATCAAAGCCGAATATCCCGTGAACTCATCCAGTGCCAGCGAATCCGTAAACTGGCCACTGCCCAATCGCTGGCCCTCCCGTGAGTTTTCCCAACAAGCGAAAAAGTCCTCAATGTTAACCGGCAGGCAAATCCCCGGGGTGTTGGTGTAGGCCTGCAAAAAGCAGTACGTGCATTCATAGGGGCAACCTGTGCCCAGTTTGAGATTGTAGTAACCACAGCGCACTGAACCCCTGGAACAAGGACAGGCCTGCACGTAATCGAATTCTTCCTTGATCAAAAACAATGTCTGACGGCGTTGATTGTACGTACGAACCGAAAAAGGATTTTTTTGCACATAATCTTTCCATCGGGGGATATTTTTGATCTTTGCGTAAGGAAATTGCGCGATTACTTTGACGGCCAAAGGCGTGTTTTGCGCGGCATCTTCAATCACCAGGGTCTGGGGAGAAAACGCGAACGGTTGGATTGTGTCGGCTTTCTCTTCAGGATCAATCTGAAGCTTCTTAAAACGCATCCGGTTTGTGATGGTCTTGCGGTCCTGGGTCGGGAAACGCCTCTGGATCAAAGCGGCCTTGATCGTCTTGAAATCCGGCAGGCTTGCCTCTTCGCTCTTAATGTCAGGCAGTAGGGTGCGGAAATCTACGCGGTCACGCTTTGTGATCTCGTAAAGCAGGCGGATGATCTGCGCGCTTTTGTTCACTCCGAGGCGCGGATAATTTGTGTGCACAAAATGCGTTATCTCTTGGTCAAGCCGCATGCAGGAAGGTCCTTTCAAAATCCGTTCCGACGTTGTCTTTAAACGGCGAACCGGAACCGGGCTTTACGTTCATTTCTTTCGTCTCGGAAGCGATTACAGGTCAAGGACCTCAAGTTTTTGGGTTTGATCCGGGGTCAAATCCCAATCAGCTGCCCCGGCATTCTGCCTGACCTGTTGACGGTTGCGGCAGCCCGCGATCACGCTGAGCACCCCGGGTTTCTGCCTGACCCAGTTAAGCGCGACCTGATTGAGCGGTTGCAGCCGGTCTTTCAAACCCGCCAGCCTCTCCAGTCTCTTTTGGCTTTTTTGATCTTCGCTTTGATAAAAAGGATAAAAAAAACTGCGGGCGTCATTAGCGGCGAAACGCGGGATCTGCCGGTATTTTCCGGTCAGAATACCGCCGCCCAGAGCCCCGTAAGCCAAAAATCCCATTTCATTTTTCTGGACAAAAGGCAAAATCTCGTTTTCCAGGGCCCGCGCAAGAAGCGAGTACTGCCCCTGGTAAGTGGCCACCGCGGTTCGCGCACAAGAGCGTTTAAGCAGATCCGCATCAAAATTCGACACCCCGATGGCGCGGATCTTTCCGGCTTTCTGCAAATCCCGCAAGGCTGTCATGGTCTCTTCAATGGGTGTGTCCGGATCCGGCCAATGACACTGGTAAAGGTCCACATGATCCGTTCTGAGACGCTCTAAGGAACCGTCGATCTCCCGGAAGATCGAGGCCCGGGACAAATCGTGCCGGGTCTGTTTGCCTTTGCCAACGAGTCCGCATTTGGTGGCAATGTAAAAAGCGTCACGCCGCTTCTTCAACGCAATCCCGATGATCTTCTCGGCCTTGCCGTTACCGTACACCGGCGCGGTATCAATCAGATTAATCCCCTGATCCTGCGCGGCATGCACCGCATCGACAAGTTCCCGTTGAGGCGTCTCGCCCCAATTCGTGCCGCCAAACACCCAGGTGCCCAAGGCGATCACAGAGACATCCCAACCGGTTTGGACCATGCGATTGTATTTCATTTTAGCCTTTCTTTCGGGATGAATTTTTCCCGAAAAAAGATTGCATTTTACGGATTTGATCCTAACATAAATATGAAGATCAATGAAAACCGCTAAAAAATATTATCATGCCAGAATTCAAAGACATTTTCGGTATCACACGTTCCCAGCTCCGCAAAACCTGTCTGCTGGTTCCTGTACTCACCAAGGATCTTTTAAAAAAACTGGACATCCAGGATTTCAAACGGTCCAACTTTTACGCCTGCGGAAGCAATGAACACACGACCGTGATCCATACCCTGATGGGACCGTCGTTTGTCGGCGACGCAGTGCTCCATCTTTCCGAGAGCCCCTGTGCCAACCTTATTCTTTTCGGCTCCTGCGGGCTAGTGCAAACAACGCCTCAACTCAACCTCGGATCACTTGTCACGCCGTACGAGAGTTATGCCATGGAAAGTTTTTCTGATTTGTTGTCCGAAGAACCCCGGGATTTCAACTCCAGCGCAGCGGATAATGATTTTCTGAATAAATTTTTGTACTGCCTGCGCAAAGAGGAAATCCAGGCAGTAAAATGTGCATCCTTTGGCTCAATCGCGCTTGAGAGCAAACACCGCGACTATCTTCTTAAGGAGAATATCCAGGTCATGGACATGGAAAGCGCAGCATTCTTTTTTGCCGCCAAACATACCGCTAAAAAGGCCGTGGCCCTGTTTTACGTTACCGACATAATGGCCGATCAACCCGCCTTCAAGCCGCTTGCCGAAAAAGACAAACAAAAGGTTTTACACTCCCGCAGCCATGCCATTGATTTACTGGTGCAATTTACCGACTACTTAGCCGCCAACTAAAGCCAAGCAAAAATGCCCCTGACTTTTTATCCAACCAACCCGAACGCATTGGCGTCTAACCCGGTTCCTTATTTAGTCGCCTCGCACATCAGCTCTACCATCCGTTTGACAAAATCCGTATTTGAGGGCAAATTGCCTTCCAGCAATAACGCGCTCTCGTACAATTGATGAACCGATTTCTCTAACATAGGATTATTCTTATCGGCGATGTATATTTTGGAAAGATTCGCGATCAAGGGATGCGCGGTGTTCACCTCTAGGATCTTGCTCTGCGGCGGCATGGGCATGCCTTGATTCATCATCTTCATGAGCTTTTCCATTTGGGGATCCATGGAATCCTTGGCCGCCACCAAAGTAACCGCGGAATCCACAAGCCGCTTGGAAGAGACCACATCCGCGACCTTATCCTTCAAAATATTCTTAAACAAGGATAACAAGTCCTTGGAAAGATTATCCTCAGGCTTGTCGATCTTATCCTCAGGCATCAAATCAATATCGGCTTTCTCAATCGACTTGACCGGCTTTTTGTCGTACTCCGGGATGGACGGGACGATCAGCACATCAATCGGGTCGATCAAAAACAGCACTTCAATCTCTTTTTTCTTGAAATATTCCAGGTTCGGATTCCGCTCAATGATCGAACGGTTATCCCCGGAAATATAATAAATTTCTTTCTGATCGGCCTTCATGCGCGCGGCATAATCTTTTAGGGATGTCAACTCTCCCTCTTTCAAGGCCGAGGATTCAAAGCGTAGCAGTTCGATGATCTTGTCGCGATTCGTAAAGTCCTGGTTCAACCCCGTCTTGAACAAAGGACCAAAACTTGAGAAGAATTTCAAATATTTTTCCGGTTCATTGTTAGCCAAACGCTTCAACATCAACAGGATCTTTTGTGTCAACACGCTACGGATCTCAGCCATGACCTTGCTGGACTGGGTTACCTCCCGGGAAACGTTCAACGGCAGATCTGAGGTATCCACAACCCCCTTAACAAAACGCAAGTATTCTGGCAGAAGGTCATTGCAATCCCTCTGGATGAGAATGCGGTTGGAATACAAATGCAGGGACCTCACCTCGGGATTCCGCATAAAATCAAACGGAGCCGACTGCGGGATAAAGATCAAGGCCTTGAAATTGGCCTTGGTACTTTCGATCGATAAATGCATATGGTCGAGGGGTTCTTCATAATCGTTAGTCACGAACTTATAGAATTCATTCAACTCTTTTTCATCCACCTCGCTTTCGCTTTTGCGCCATAAAGCCTCAACCGTATTAACTTTATCTTTGCCAAGATAAATAGGGAAATCCGCGAAATTTGAATATTTGGTGACAATCTCCTTGATGCGGGCTTCATTAGCAAACTCTGCAGCACTTTCTTTAAGCGTAAAAGACACCTT
>JAGYNW010000379.1 GCA_018399915.1 Candidatus Omnitrophota bacterium | reverse complement strand
TCACATTGATCTTTCAGGCCGTCGGTCGAACAACGCACTTATTGGCAGATCTTAAAAAGGGGGAGAAGATTTTAAATCTTGTGGGGCCTTTAGGCAAACCCACGCATATTGAGAAATTCGGCAGGGTTGTTGGTGTCGGAGGCGGTATCGGTGTGGCGCCATTATATCCTATCGCCAAGGCCATGAAAGCGGCAGGCAATACTTTGAGCATTATTATCGGCGCGCGCACAAAAGAATTGATCATTCTCGAGGAAGAGATGAGAAAGATCGCGGATGAGATTGTTGTTTGTACGGATGACGGGTCTTACGGTCAAAAAGCCCTGGTCACGGGGCCATTGAAAGAAATGTGTGAGCGGCCCGATAAACCGGATTTAGCGGTCGCCATCGGTCCTCCGGTCATGATGAAATTTTGCGCGGAAACAACCCGCCCGTATCAGGTGCCTACGGTGGTTTCTTTAAATACGATTATGGTGGATGGTACCGGCATGTGTGGAGGTTGCCGGGTCACGGTCGGCGGTAAAACGCGTTTTGTTTGCGTTGACGGTCCGGAGTTTGATGGGCATTTAGTAGATTTTGATAATATGATGCAAAGATTGGGCTCCTACAAAGCAAGGGAAGATGAGGATCATGAAAAATGTCACTTGGAAAGAGAAATTCAAAAGAAAATGGATGCGGACAAATGAAGGGGATGTCTGAACAAATGAAACCTAAAGAAAGGTTGGCCATTCCTCCTCAGGAGATGCCGGCACAGGAGCCTGAAGAGCGGATCCGTAATATGCAGGAGGTCGCCTTGGGCTATACCGAAGAAGAGGCACGGCTTGAGGCCATGCGGTGTCTCCAATGCAAGACTGCCCCCTGCGTCGCAGGGTGTCCGGTGGCTATCGATATCCCCGGATTTATCCAGGCTATCGTGGATGGAGATTACAAAAAAGCGGCCACTATTATTAAGAAAAACAGTTTGTTGCCCAGCGTGTGTGGAAGGGTTTGTCCGCAGGAAACGCAGTGTCAGGCGCCTTGTACGGTAGGCAAATCATTAAAGGATGTCAATAAGGCGGTTTCTATCGGGCGCTTGGAACGCTTTGTCGCTGATTGGGAAAGAGAGAACGCGCAGATCGATTTTCCTGAAGTGAAAACGGCTACAGGGAAAAAAGTGGCGGTTGTGGGCTCCGGTCCTGCAGGGGTAACCG
>JAGYNW010000378.1 GCA_018399915.1 Candidatus Omnitrophota bacterium | reverse complement strand
ATCTGTTTGATGTCGTTGTGACAGGGTCGGATGTAAAAAAAGGTAAACCTGACCCGGAACCATTTTTAAGAGCATTGAAAGAATTGCATTTGAATGCTGCTGAATGTTTAGTGATCGAGAACGCGCCTTTTGGGATAAGGTCGGCACAAAGCGCATCGCTTAAATGTATTGCTATCGAAACATCCTTATCCCGCGAATATCTGCAGGAGGCGGATTATGTTTTTGCTTCATTAAAGGATATGCAAGATAATGTGCAATTGCAATGGATAGAAGATGACGCCCTATGTCCGTAAAGCCCGTACTTTTAATTTATAAAAAAAGCGCTTACTCCATTTATCAGCAACAGAATAAGGCTGGCATGAGTTATCCGGCAAAATCCGTCCTGTCTGATAAGATTCGCCGCATGGTTGAGGCGCACAATGAACATTATAAAACTTTGGTTTATGTTGAATCCGTATTAAAAAAATATAAAATCCCTTACGTTAGGCGTCTCCGAAAACGTCCGATTAATTACAATCAATTTCAATACGTTTTAACTGTCGGGGGGGATGGCACGTTTCTGGAAACGGCACGTTTTCTTAAGAAACAATGGATACTTGGGATTAATTCCTCACCAAACTTTAGTATCGGGAAATTGTGTCATGGGAGTTTGAAAAATTTTGAAGCCATCATTGCCCGTCTAAGTGCGGATCGTGTTGATTTTGAAACGCTGCAGCGAATTCGCATTCAATACGATTCAAAACTTAAATATGCCGATAGTTTAAATGAGGTATTAGTAGCGAATTTTACTCCCGCTATCATGTGCCGTTATTTTTTGTCGCTTAAGGGGCAATCGGAAGAGCAATATGGGTCTGGATTATGGATCGCAACACCAAGCGGAAGCACCGGAGCCATAAGATCAGCCGGCGGTAAGATCATGGACCGCAGGGAGAAAAAATATCAATATTTGCCAAGGGAACTTAACAGAGTAAAGAAACCACACTATCAACTGACAGGGGGGGTACTGCAATCTCATCAAAAGATCAGCATCGTTTCTTTTATGCAAAATGGTAGGCTTTATATCGATGGAAACCATTTGCGGATCCCCTTCAAATACGGCACGAAAATTCAAATCGGATTGTCACCTTATCCTTTGAAATCTATAATTCTTAAATAAGCATTGATGAGGAGTTTAAATGAAAAACAATAAGAAGAAAGACAAAT
>JAGYNW010000377.1 GCA_018399915.1 Candidatus Omnitrophota bacterium | reverse complement strand
TATCAAGTCCGGAGGGGAAATTATTAGCCCCAAAGAAATTGAAAATGTTATAAATTTACACATTAGTATTCGGGAGTCTGCAGTAATAGGGGTTCCGGATAATTTGCTTGGAGAAAGAGTGAAAGCTTTTGTTGTTTTGGAAAAAGGGCAAACTGTAACGGAAGAAGAGATCCTTGATTTATGTTCGCAAAAGTTACCATTTTCTAAAATTCCAAGTAGTATTCAATTTATTGATGAATTGCCAAAATCAAGTCTTGAGAAGATTAAAAAGTCAGAATTACGAAAGTTATCAAAGTTATCTGAATAATGGGGAGGAGAAGTGATGACAAAGAAAATAGCGGTCTTGCCTGGAGATGGGATAGGCCCTGAAGTTATTCAGGCGGCGGTAGAGGTATTGAATGCATTGACAGATGAATTGGCATATTCCTTTTTTGAAGTTGGCTATGAATGTTTTTTGTCAAAAGGTGAATCCATTACAGATAAAATTTTGGAGGAATTAAAATCTTTTGATGCCATTTTGTTTGGCGCGGTCTCCTCGCCTCCAGGTAATGTTAAGAACTATAAAAGCGCAATTTTGTCGATGCGACAAGGCCTCGATCTTTACGCAAATATTCGTCCTGTTAGAAGTTTCATCAAAAACAACGGGTTAGATACGGTTATTTTCCGTGAGAATACGGAAGGCTTGTATAGCCGCAAAACATATATGCGAGGGGAAGAGGCTGTTGCGGAAAAGATTGTTACCCGACAAAAAAGTGAGCGCATTGCAAAATTAGCCTATGAAAGTGCAAAGAAATGGGGTCGCAAGAAAGTGACTATAGTCCAGAAAGCGAACGTCTTGCGCCTTACAGATGGTTTATTTCTGGAAGTGTGCAGAGAGGTTGCGCAGAATTATCCTGATATAGAAACAGATGAGTTGTATATTGATAATGCATGTTACCAAATGGCGAGGAATCCGGCAACTCTGGATGTTATTGTAACAATGAATTTGTATGGAGATATTTTAGGGGATTTGGCAGCCGGAATCGGAGACGGATTAGGTTTTGTCCCGAGCGCACAAATAGGGGAACATTGGGCCCTTTTTGAATCCATTCATGGTTCTGCTCCGGATTTGGCGGGACAAAATAAGGCCAATCCGATTGCGGCAATATTATCCTCAAAAATGATGTTGGATTATTTGGATATGCCAAAACCGGCGCAAATAATTCAATCTGCGGTTGAAATG
>JAGYNW010000376.1 GCA_018399915.1 Candidatus Omnitrophota bacterium | reverse complement strand
GTGGATGATAAAAACATGATTTACGTTGGTGCCAATACTTTTTCTTATGGTACTGGTGCTTATTGCTTATCTTTGTGCCATTGCCATCTGGTTGGATGGATCTACCAAGGACTGACCAACAAGAGGGGGGTTAATGAACGTGTTCCATGTAGTTACCTATGAAATATTTGATCTATGACTTTTTAGGACGGGCTAATGACCTTTCCGATCTGCTTCCCAATGAGAAATTCGCCACCACCGCGGCTATCATAAACGCGGCCGGTCAAGAGGTCGAGATCTGGGACGGGTCAAACATCAACACCCTTATGGCATATCCCAAGATCATTGCCAAAGACGTGGAACGGTTGGAGTTCCACGATCAGAACACATCCCCTGAATACCAGGACCTGCTTCAAACCGAAACAGGCCGGATCCAGGAGGGCAAGTTTGACATTATGTTCATGAACCTGTGGCGGGGTACGGGATTCAAGTTTTCTGTGGAACTGCTCAATAAGTTAAAAGAAGCGAACCCGGGTTTAAAGATCTATGCCTTTGGGCAGAACGTTGACCGCCTCAGAGAATACATTTATCAGGTGGCGCCCCAGTTTGACGGATTGATCCACGGCCAGGGGTATGACAGCATTGAAGCGATCGTTAATGGTGCAGCTGCGGCGGATATCCCCAACATGATCCGCCGGGAGAACGGCGAGATCCTCCGCAACGAGGAAAAGGTCGTCGACAGTGTCAACCGCCTGCCGGAACCGATTTACGACACACAGATATATAAAGGCATGGACGGAAAATTCCCGATCTATCCGATATCCTTGTCTAATGAGGCCTGTCCGTTTGAGTGCCCGTTCTGTATGCGGCCGGCCAGTTACGGGACAAAGATGGTCAAAAAAGATATTTCCAAGGTCATCGGGGAACTGAAATACCTGATGGAAAAATACCATGCGCGTTATTTCCGCATCAAGGATTCCACGCCGCCGCATCTGGCCTTAACGGAATTCGCCCAAGCCATTATTGATAACGGCCTTCATAAAAAAGGGATCCATTTCTCAGGATTTTCCCGGGTGGATGTGGGAAGCGCCGATGACTTTGATCTGTTGAAGGAAGCCGGCATTGAGGCCTTGTTCTTCGGGATCGAGACCCTGGATGATGCCAACCGCAAACGCATCCGCAAAAAATATCCTTATGAAAAATTGAAAGAGACCCTTAAACGGGCCCACGACGCCGGGATCTTTGTAATCGGCAGTTTTATGTGCCCGCTTCCGGGGGAGACC
>JAGYNW010000375.1 GCA_018399915.1 Candidatus Omnitrophota bacterium | reverse complement strand
ACAGCCGAATACCGAAAATTCGCGATAACTCACCTGCCAATGTGGAATGGCTCGGTTATCTTAGCTCGGATGCCTTGACCCAATTGTATCTCAGCTCTGCGATGGTGGTGGTGCCAAGCCGTTGGTACGAGGGTTTCCCAAATGTACTCGTGCAGGCTATGGCGCATTCCCGTCCCGTGATCGCAGCCAATATCGGCGCAATGACAAGTATTGTCGATGACTATAAAACAGGACTTTTATTTAAAGTTGGTGAGGTTGAAGATTTAATAAAAAAAATTGAGTTTTTAAAATCAAATCCCGAGATTGCCAAAGAGATGGGCAAAAACGCGCGAGAAAAGGTCCTTACCGAATATACGCCAGAAAAAATATATCACCGCTTGATGGCGGCATATACCAAAGCAACTGAGATAGCTGAAAGACGGGGGCACACTTTGAACTCAGTGTATAAACATAGGGCCAGCATTAGTTAGATATGAAAAAAACAAAAATCGTATCCTTCTACCTTGATATAACTGATCTTCCTACCGTTATCGATAGCATTTTCAACCGATTGGCAAATCGCAAGCCAGGCTATGTCTGTGTGGCCAATGTCCATATGTGCATGGAAGCCTTTGATAACCCGGGATATCAAAAAATTATAGACAACGCGGCTATGACCGTGCCCGACGGCAGACCCCTTGTGTGGACGCAAAAACTTCTTGGCCACAGAAATGCCGGTCAGGTACGGGGATCGGATTTGATGCTGAATGTCTGCCGGGAGGCTGAAAAGAAAAAAATGCCCGTGGGGCTTTGCGGCGGCTCTGTTACAGCTTTGCGCGGCTTTCAAAAATTTTTGGGCGACCGCTATCCCAATCTTGATATTGCTTGTGCCATATCGCCGCCTTTCAGGAAATTAACTGAAAACGAAGATGAAACCTATGTCCGACAAATCAATGAATCCGGTGTCAGGATTCTATTTGTGGGCCTAGGCTGCCCGAAGCAGGAATACTGGATGGCTGAGCACAAAGACAAGGTCAATTGCGTAATGATCGGCATTGGCGCGGCCTTTGATTTTTTCGGCGGCACACAGAAAGAAGCGCCCGGGGTAATGCAGAAAACCGGAACAGAATGGATCTTTCGGTTCATGTCTGAACCCTGGCGGCTGTGGAAGCGCTATCTGAAACACAACCCCCGTTTTGTGTATTATTTCTTAAAGCAGCTTTCTTCCAATAAATGACACATACAGAAAAAAAACTGATTGTTGCCTGCGCGAGAACGGAACTGACACCCGGCAAAA
>JAGYNW010000374.1 GCA_018399915.1 Candidatus Omnitrophota bacterium | reverse complement strand
CTGTGAAAATGCCGACAAAAACAATGATTCCGATTATCGCTTTAAGCACCACCGTCATGCGCGGCGATTTAAAAATACTTTCTGCGACAACCGCGATTGTTTTTAAAGACCGGATCTTTTGTAATACATTTTTGAGTTTGCTCTTTTCCATCTCTTCTTTAGCCGCGATCAATAAGGCCTCTAATGCCTCCACATCTTTTTTCGCAGCCGCAAAACGTTCTTCATTCTTGCGGAAAAGACTGATATGCTCATAAATATTTAAATCCAGTTGTTGCGATTCTTCAATTTGCCGCAATTTGGATTCTATGCTTTTAACAAGGTACCTTCCTGTCTCCAAATATTTCGTACTTCTAAGACCCTCAAAGGCGTCTTTGGTCCGCAATTTTAAGCCATCGATATCAACTTGCGGGATCTTCCACACATCGGTTAATGTGAACTCATAGCGTTTTGCCTCATTCGGAGCCAGGACCTCTTCTTTTTCCAGATATAATGTTTCTAGCTTATTGTCATACCTGAGTTCAAATCCTTTCAGATCGATAAAATGTTCCGGCTTGACCTCCTTGGGCAAATAATGTTTTTCATCTGTCGTCTTTTCTTTATCAAGTGTGTTTTCCACATTGATGAAAAATTTAACCACATTTTCCCGCGCTTGTTCCGGATCAGACTTCCAAAAACTTAAAGAAAGGGCTTTTCTGCGGATATCCTTCAATTCGGAACTGTAAGTCCTGAACGTATCCATGCGCCGGGCAACATTATCCTCAAATCTTTGATGTTCGCCGACAATAAATTCCAGCCGTTCCAGAAGACGCTCCTTCAGGACAGTCGCTGTCTCCGTATAATCCTTGCCTTTGACATCCTTTACACTTTCCACGCCTCTGTCAATCTGTTCCTTAATATCCTCGATCTGCGCGGGATCTATGCGCCAGATATCTCTTATCCTTACCTTATACGTCCTGGTTTCCTTAGGCTCCAAGGTAACATTGCCGCTGACAAAATACGCCCCGGCATTGACATCATAATCAACACTCAATCCGTTGGTTTCATATATATCATCCCGCGCTAATTCTTTGGGCAATTGATAATTAATTTCCTTTTCTTTGGTTTTTTCCGTACCATTGACCGCCAGGATATTAATATTGATCTGAGCAAAGGCTGATTCAACCCGGCACAAAATGAAAACCAAAAGGAAAAGGAATACAACGAAGGCATTAATAAAACGCGGGACATTTCCCTTTTTCACGGGATCTAATGAAATAAGCGGGTTGGCTATTATCATCA
>JAGYNW010000373.1 GCA_018399915.1 Candidatus Omnitrophota bacterium | reverse complement strand
GTGTCGGGATTGTGGGTGCGAAAATTGTTTTTCCTGATAACCGCATCTTTTGTGCGGATTACAGGGTGAATCCGATCACCCTGATAGGTAAAGGTGAAGTGGATCGTGGACAGCGGGATTACATCAAAGAGTGTTCAGCCCTCATTGGGCCGTGTTGGATCATGCGCAGGGAGCTTGTTGAGACCGTAGGGTATTTTGATGAACAATTTTTTCCGGTTCAACATGAAGATATTGACTATTGTTTGAGAACCCGATTGGCGGGATACAAGATCATTTACAATGGATACGTGAAAATTTGGCATGAAAGCCTTTTCAGGGATGCAGGAGAATGTCTGCGGAATTTTGAAAAATTTCGAAGGAAGTGGGAGGCGACAATTACACGGTTTCCGTTGGCGGATGCCCACCCCGCCGATTTAAGTTACGCAAAGGCGGTTGCCCTTTTTCACCAAGGACAGTATGAGGCCTGTATAGATGAGCTTAGAAAGGTTGAACAAATCGACCCTCGGTTCAAGGATCATGTTCTGCTGGGCCGTGCGCTTGTGGCTAAAAAAGAGTATTCTCAGGGGATAAAATGCCTTCGTGAAGCGGTCGCCTTAAGTCCGGTAAATGATCGCGCCCGTTATTGTCTGGCCGAAGGGCTTGTGGACTCGGAGGATCTATTAGAGGCGATACGTCATTTTGAGGTTTTACAGCGCAGGGACTATGTCGTCAGTGCGGTCAAATTGCGTCTAGCCATGCTGTACCGGAAAATCGGTTTGAAGGAGAAAGCTAAAAGTTTGGCAGAGGCGTTATTGGATTTGGAGTCCCAAGAGCGGATTGGCAGGTGTGATCTCAGAGAAAAAGAAACGCGGATGATGCAACAAACGCTTACCCGGTAGACAAAGGAACAGATGTTTTTTCAAAGACTAGCGCAACGCGCACAACTTTTATCGCAGAAATCCAGTTTTGTTGTTTTGCTGGAGTTTTTTCGTGCGGATCTAAAGGTAAGGGACCATAACTCGAAACTGGGGATTATGTGGAGTTTTTTGGGTCCATTGGCCTTATTAGGCATTATGTTTTTTGTTTTTCGGCGGGGATTTGGGCGGGATATTGCGAATTACCCTTTTTATTTGCTCATAGGGATCGTCCTCATCAATTTCTTTCTTGTCGCGACCCGTTACGGCATGGTTTTATTAGGGTCATATCGGAACTTCACTTTGAATTCAACTGTTCCCAGAGAATTATTTTTTGTTTCGAATGTCATGATTCATGGATACAAGTTGATGGTGGAATTGCTTTTATGCATT
>JAGYNW010000372.1 GCA_018399915.1 Candidatus Omnitrophota bacterium | reverse complement strand
TAATTAACAACATGGATAAAATGAAAATCGATGTATCCCGTATAGAAGCCGTGGTCATTTCTCATGATCATTGGGACCATACAGGCGGATTGTGGGATGTTTTGGAAAGGAATCAAACTATCCGTATTTACGTATGTCCCGCGTTTGGATCAGATTTTAAGCATAAAATTTCTGAATATCCATCAAGATATTTTGAAGCGGATAATTTTACTATAATCAGTAAAGGCATTTATTCAACAGGTGAAATGATTGGCACATACAAGGGGAAAAATATATCAGAACAATCTTTAATTGTTAAGACAGAAAAAGGGTTATCAGTGCTTACAGGCTGTTCCCATCCCGGCATTGTTAGGATCCTTGAAAGAGTGCAGACGCAATTGACTATTAACGAATTTTATGCTGTTTTTGGCGGTTTTCATTTAAAAGATCATTCCATAAAAGATATTGACGAGATTGTAAAAAATTTCAAGAAATTTAAAGTTAAGCGGGCAGGACCGACACATTGCAGCGGCTCAAACGCAGAGAGGCTTTTTAGAGAAGGATATTCCGATAATTTCATAGAGGCAAAAGTTGGACAGATTATAACGATATAAATATAAAATTTACTTTAATTCAGAGAAGATAAAAGGAGGTGTTAATATGCCTGAATTCGCAAATCCGTTTGCCGGACTTAAGCAAGAGCGCAAACTTACAGATGAAGAGTTGGTGCGCGCCATAAGATTTATGATCGCAGCCGAATACGAAGCCATACAGCTTTATATGCAACTCGCGGAATCAACGGATAATAAATTAGCACAGAATGTCCTGAAAGATATTGCCGATGAAGAGCGTGTTCATGCTGGAGAATTTTTGCGGCTGTTAAAGGAGCTTGCGCCGGATGAGGAAAAATTTTATGACGAAGGAGCCCAAGAGGTTGAAGATGAAATAAAGAAATAAGAGAGCAATGCAATACAATGTTTTTCTGGTGAGGTTTTTTAAGGAATGAATAAAGATTTTTATTCACAAATAACGCAGGAAAGTCTGGCAAATGAATTGTTGTCCAAAGAAATTTGCAAAGAGATCTTAACGTCAAAAGACATTGAGTTATTACCAGTATTGAATGCGGCGTATAATGTCCGCAAAAAATATTTTGGCAAGGATGTTAAAATTCACGTTATTAACAATGTTCAAAACGGGCATTGTTCCGAAGATTGCCGGTATTGCGCTCAATCGAAAGAGGCGAATGCAAAAATCAACGAGTACCCGATGAAATCCGATGAACAAATCATTCATGAAGCTAAAAATGCTTATGAAAACG
>JAGYNW010000371.1 GCA_018399915.1 Candidatus Omnitrophota bacterium | reverse complement strand
ATTATTTTTAGATGTTTAATGATGGGGTATTTAACGTTTAATTGACTTTTTCTGCTTAACCGCATATTCCGGTGTCATGATCTCTTTTAAGGCCGCAGAGGTCAAATTCGGGTGGAATTCCGTAAGAATATCGCCCGGTATGTCCTTGATATTCATGTTGTTCGATTCGGAATACTTGATCATCTTACCGACGATATCGTGAGCATTTTTGAAAGCCACCCCTTGGTTGACCAGAAATTCCGCGATCTCGACACCGTAAAGATGTTCATCCGACAAAGCTTTGGCGATCACCTCTTTTTTCAGTCTGATATCCGGGACCATTCTGGAGACCTCATCAAGTTCTTCAAGCAATGTGTCCACGGTCCTGAAAAGCGGCTCTTTGTCCAGTTGCATGTCGCGGTTGTAGGTCAGGGGCAGGCCTTTCATGGTAACAAGCAGCGCGAGAAGATTTCCGTAGATATCGCCCGTTTTCCCTCTGACCAATTCCATCAGGTCCGCATTTTTTTTATGCGGCATCAGGGATGAACCGGTGCAGAAAGGTTCCGGGAGATCAATATAATCGAATTCGGCCGTCGAATACAGGATCATATCTTCCGCAAATCGTGACAAATGCATCTGGATCATAGATGCGGCAGACAGCAATTCGATAACAAAATCGCGGTCGGCCACATGATCCAGGGAATTTTCCACGACGCGTATTTTTAAAGAATCTTCCGGGTCCTGGATACGGATGGCCTCGGTATAAGCCGTATAGGGGATGGATGAACCGGCCAATGCGCCGGCACCGATGCGAACTTTTATATGGTTGAGATAATCTTCAACACGCTCCCTGTCGCGATCGAACATCATAGCGTATGCGCGACAATGATCGGCAAAAGGGATGATCTGTGCCCGTTGCGTATGCGAGTAGCCAATAAAAGGCGCGTTCTTGTATTTTTTGGCAAGAGAGGCATAAGCTTTTACCAGCGTTGTCAGCGCTTCCCATATCTTCAGAGCGGCAGACAGCGAGTATAATTTGACGTCAAAAGCGATCTGGTCGTTCCTTGAGCGCAGGGTATGCAGTTTCAGTGCCAGTTTGCCCACTTTTTCTTCCAGCATATTCTGAACGGCGGAATGAATATCCTCTTCTTCGGGATCCGGATCAAAACGACCGCTTTTGATCTCCTGCATCAGCGCATGAAGGGCTTCCAGTAAAGCGGAGGATTCGTCACTGCTCAAAAGATTGACACGATGAAGCGCCCGCACATGCAGGATCGAGTGCAAAACATCAAACTCCGCGAGTGCGGCATCATAATGTATGGATCTTGAAAATTTCTCAAAATCGGGAT
>JAGYNW010000370.1 GCA_018399915.1 Candidatus Omnitrophota bacterium | reverse complement strand
GATACGACGCGACCGCGGGCAATGAGATCTACGCCGTCGTAACGGGTGTGTCGCCTCGCCTGCGCTCACCTGTCGACGAGGTGCGTGTCACGGCTTACGGTTGGGGCGTCGCGCACGCAGATGGCGTTTGGGGGCCGGACGCAACTGAATATAGCGTTGCGTGATAATTTTTTGGCTGTATTTTGTCGTTAACGTTTCAAGAATGACATTGCAGTTGGTGTCTTGCGCGCTTATTTTAAAAACGGATTGCCCGCCAAATCCGTTTATCGGTTTCACAATAACATCCTGATTTTCTTTGATGAAGGCAAGTATGGATTTCTTATCATTAGCGATCAAGGTCTCTGGCGTCAATTCGCCAAACTGTGTTACCCAAACTTTTTCATTGACGGTCCTTATGCCGGAAGGCCGGTTGATAACCGGAATATGTACCGGTAAGAGATCTAGTAGCCATGTATTCAAGAGGTAGGATTCATTAAAGGGAGGGTCTGTGCGGACGAAAATCGCGTCAATTTTTTGTTCTGATAAAATGTATCGCTTTATAATAACAAATGGTTGTTTAACTCTTTTGCGCGGTTCAACCTCAGAAACATGGAAGTAGGTTTTGCCATTTTTTCGAAAAATACCATCATTGGCAACAAAAAACACGCGGTGTTTTCTCCGGAACGCCTCCAACATTAACACAAAAGAGGTGTCTTTATTAATAATGATCAACTCCAAAGGATCCATTAAAAAAAGGAAATTCTTAGAATCCATCATATATCTCCTAAATACTCTCTTTTGCCTGTTGCTTCCAGATCAGCAATCTCCCGATGAGCGGCAGTTGCGGCTATACGGGCCAAAATCCTGTACAAATCAAATATATTGATATCATGATGAACACCACAGCTTCCATAAAGATTAGAATGCGGGCATATTTTCTTGAATCCCATTCCTTTGGAATTGAGATTTTCCCGTTCTCCTTTAAGTGTATTTGTCCGATAAAATCCGCCGATCAAATTATTCTCGATTTGATAAATACAAACTTCACTGACTTCATTGTTTTGGGTATATATTGTAGGAATCCCTTCTTGTAACAAAAATCGATTGATCACTTGGGCATTTTTTCCATGAGAAAGATTATTCCGCTTTTTCCTATTTAGAGTTAAAATTTCCTTGGGATCTTCAATAGGCATAACGCCCATCCCGTATGTTCCTGAATCGGCTTTCAAAAAGACATAGGGTTTCTCTTTGATTTTATGTTCCTGATACTTTTTCCTGATCTGTCCAAGCAAATCCGAACAATGATCCATAAGCTTAATCTTGTCTTTTTCTTCATTAATATCTACACGGCTG
>JAGYNW010000037.1 GCA_018399915.1 Candidatus Omnitrophota bacterium | reverse complement strand
TGTCTTTAATTTCCAGGCTTTTCCACAAAGGCCTTAAATCCTTCTTCATTATCTTCATCTCCCTCGCTATCCTTGCGGGCATGGGCACAGGAAAGATGGTTTACGCGGGCGTCTACAGTGAAATGTTTATCAATCCGTATTTGGTGAAACAATCGGCATTCGTACTTAATCACTGGAATGAAAAGTATGCGCCGCTCAAAGGCAAGTTATTGGAAACGGAATTATTGAAGGCCTTCTTTGGTGAATTCACGCAATGGGAAACCGAGGATCTTATTGCTGCATTGGATCATTATATTGAGACGCGTTTAGCGCAAATGCCGGAAGGCGCCTCCCGATTGCGGATTGAATCCGACATCATTCTGGCTCTTTATCATTACATCAAAGATGAGCCTTTTGTTACGTATATTCCTGAGACGCCTGTGATTATCGGCATTAAACATCCTTTTGTGCAACAGGGTATGCACACCTGTGTTTCTGGGAATCAAATTTTGATAGGCGTTCTTAATGAATTCGGGTTCAAAGGCAGAGTTTTGGTGGTTGATGCCATCGTTGGCAGCAGTGATCATCTTGCGTTGATCTATTTGAGGCCCGATGAACAAGGCAACCGCAAGCCGTTTGTTTTGGATATCCAGTCTCCTCGATCCAAAGGGATGGATTATCAGCAGCCTTACCGCGAAATAGGATATTGGGACCATAAAACCGAACGCATGGCTTACTTCACGGTAGAGCAATTAGCAGAATTTTATCAAAAGGGTCTTATTGACCTGTCACAGGAAGCGGTCGCCAAATCCAATGAACTTATTTTAACCGCATTATCTCCAGCGTTTGAGGAGCTCGAAATGAATCATTTCCGGGAAATTCAGATCGAAATAAGAGCGCTGCTTAAACAGAAAGATCCTATCCCGGAAGATACCCGCGACAGGTTGCAATATTGGTTGGAAGAACTTGTGGTGCTTGAAACCCAAAGAGAACAGTTTTTCACGGGCCGGGCGAAATACGAGGAAGTAGAAGCAATTGTGCATCGTAATAAAAAAATATTGAAGGGCCTCCAGGAATTGCTTAATAGGCATTCGTCTAACCATGCCTATGATTTTATCTCTTTATTCTTTGTCGGGCAGATGGTTTCTTTAAATGTAGCGAACATTATTACCGGGGTTTTCGGGTTAACAGTTTTGGCCATGATTTTAGCCATAGCCTTATATGTATTAAAGACAAACAAAGCGCCGCAGAAAGAAGTTTCTGATCTACCGTGGCTGGTTAAGGGCTTCCCTGCGGCGCTGTCTTTACGTGCAAGAGACCGGGTTGCAAGATCCATGGCTCCCGATAAAGTCGCCTTTGATGAGGGTTTTGTGGCTGAGGGAACTGTCGGTTCAGGCCGGGTGGTTTTTGTCGGGAAGGGTATAGTTAAAATTGAGGGGGATCTCAAAGACAGCCTGCGCGCGGAATACTTTGAAAGGTTGAAAGAGATCATGGGCTTTGTTTCCCATTTTATTACAGGGCCTCCGTTGAGCATTAATTGTGTGATCGAAGAGGTCTTGGCCGGGGAGGCTACGGCCTGGTATGAGAGGGAAAACAAGACCGTTCATCTGCAAAGCCTTCTGTTATCGCAAAGGATTCCGCTGGCCTACGCGCAATTCGTGGCGCATCACGAGCTCTTCTTGCATGCCTTCTTGGGATTAGATGAAAAGCATGCCCGCGAAAGCAGCAAGTCCTTCTTGGACGAAAACCCCGCTATCCGTGAAGAGGTGCTTCGGGTTTATCTGCAACGCGACAGTGCGATTGAAGCGGCTGATGATTGGTTGGTCGATCAGGTAAACGTGATCGCGCTTTTCACGCAAGAACTCATCAACAAGATCCTGGAGGACCGTTTATTCGCGGTGGGTAACTGGATGAATCAAAACCGGGATCGCGTGCAGGATTTCATTATAGGATCAATACAAAATATCTTTGGCAAGAATCTTTCGACCCGGAATATTCACAGCATCGAACGCTTTGATATTAAAGGCGGGTATCTTGGTTTATCCAAGGTGGTTTACGGGGTAAAGATCATTACTAATGAGGCGTGGGAATACAAGTTGGTAATAAAGGCACCGAAGTTGTTAGCGGGACTGTTACCGGTCGAATTTGATAATATGAGCCTTTTGGACCAAAAGGCCCGGGAACATAATATCCATACCGACAGGAAGTTTATTCCGCGTGTAGGCCGTCTTTTAGAAATACCTTTGACCGCGAATTATGAGGCGCATTTACTGACAGAGGAATTTATTTCCGGGGAGGTTATTGTCGATCTGCTCAATGAATCGAATGATTATCTGCAGGAAGAATTCGCGCAAAAAGTTATGGTCACAGCCGCGATTGTTTATGTTCTTTTGGATGGAAAAGTTTATGTTGATTTTAACCGCACCAATTTCATCGGGCACATCATGGACCTGAATTTTGTTCTTATTGATATCGGGGAAATGCCGGAAGAGATGTCCATTGATATGTTCTTAAGAAGTTTAAGTGACTATGTCAAGATCATCAATGAATCGCATAGGGACCTTTCCGTGTTTGAAGCCGGGATCCGTTGGTTTTTTGACGGTTCTGATATCGATGCCGAAGCGGTCATTACTTTATTTAGTGATGCCTTTAAAAATTATGAGAAAAATGCCCTTGATGATCAGCAGGCATTGACTTACGACAATAATTTAACGGAGTCAGAAAAAGCAGCAATGATCGATCTCTTGTACGATCGGATAGTGCCGGCCACTTTTGATCAATCCCGTATCGCGCAAGCCAACAAGTCTCTGGCAGGGATTATCGTGAACTTGCCTGAAATCGGGGAAATAGACTTAGGCGGGCAACACCAGTTATATAGCGTGTTCTTCCTGAAAGCTACAGGTCCCCGTTCAAACGCGTTTTATTTCAGGAACAAGGCGTATATTACCGCGGCAAGCCAGGAAGATGTTTCCGATGAGGCCTTAATGAAAATGGTCGCCTACCTGAAGGCCGTGAATGTACTTGTGGACAGGATAAGAAAATCCGAAACTGCTCAGATCAAGGAAACAGCTCAAAGGATCAGCCTTTTTGTCCGGCAGGTTCTTGATAGGAAATGGTCTGTGCCGGCCGAAACGCAAGCCGCCGGCGTGCTTCAAACAAGGGATCAAGAATTCATTGAAGATGAGGTGCAACCTCTGATCAGGGACAATGCACTGACCAAAGATGAGACCACCCTGATGCGGTTGCAAGAGATATTCCGTCGCATACGTCAAGAGACGCGTCACGATACGCTTTCAGATGTGATCCGGTATTTTATCGATGTCAAAGACATTGTTTTGGTTGAAGGTATGCTTCATCAAATACGCAGACAGCAGGCAAAGATACAACACGCATCCACAGACCGGGACACAGAAGAGCTGCAGGATTACAAAGAAGGCACGCATTTCATTACAACCGTGTTGAATAATTGTGTCACGGTCGCTTACCGGGTTTACATGATCCTTTCAGCGTTAGGATTTGAAAGACAGGTCCTGATGGAAGTTACCATTGATGGGGAACCGCATCTGATGAATGGAATTAAGGAGGCCCCGGGCTACAGGATTTGTGATTTTACAGGCTTTATTGCATCTACAGGCGTTAAGAATTTTGCGCTTTACTCTGAAGAAGACCTCGCTGCCCAAAAGATTGCTATTTCCGAAGGGTCAAGTGCGTATCATTTGATGGTTGGAAACATTTATCATAATGTGGCCACCGCTTTCCATACGATGTTCCGCTTAACACGAAACGAGAAAGCGCGACAAAGGGCAGAACATTATTATGAAACAGCCTTAGACCGGCTTCCGGATTATCCTATCGCTGTTGCGAACGCGGATAAATTAAAGGCGGATGTGGCCAAGCAAGAGAAATCTCTTAAAGGAAGTTCAGAAGATACGGCTTGCCGGGCCCCGGGACAAGCGGAATTAAGCCGTCAGGAGATCAATAGTATTGTCAGCTCAACATTGGCGTCATTAGGGAAAACAGTTGAAGAATTAGAAGCCGTTCCTCTGAAATCGCAGGCAAGCTATCTCGCCTTGAAATACCTGAAGGCCAAGGCGCAGGTTTCTTTGGCTAACAAACTGTATCGTATGCTTCAGGCATCACAAGTGAAAATTGCACCGTTTGAGGGTTTTTGCGCGACCATTTATGAAGTGGACGGAAAAGAATATATGTTGCTTTCCAACCGGGATGAACATCGTTACACGTCGGTAGACATCCACCGGGCAGCGGTCATGATCCACGAAGTCGGTTGTACCGCGGATATGAAGCGTTTACTAAAAGATCAGTCGCAAGGAAGAGACCTGCATGATCTGAACCGTGAGAGGGAATTTGATTTCCTTGAAACCAAGTATAAAGATTTCGCAGCGATCAGGCCGATCCTTGAGAGCGCGATCAAGCATTCGATCCCTATCGGAGAGATCTTTATTCTTGCCGCTTATAGCGTTGCCAAAAAAGAGATCTTGAGACTGACAGATGATGAAAAAGAATTGAGAAGTATTTTGGAGAAAGGATTACGGCTTGTCCGTTGGGGCGCGGATGACGTAACCGTTGCCGCGGCTTTCTTGAGTTCCTGCCAGATCGCGGCCGAAAGACTTCCGGTCTTGTTGAAGGCCTTTGAAAAAATTGCCCCGCACAGGAAAGAGGATATTTGGGATATTTTGCCTATTATCCAAAGACAAAATGTTATCGCGCAATTGCCTTACCTTGACAGAGAGATATCCTCTATCGGTGCTGTGGATACGATTTTGAACTACATGAACATGATCATTAAGTTGACTAAGGGTAATATCAGGATTCTGTATCTGGTCTATGCCGCGAAATTGGATGCGTATGTGCATGCTGATGATGAACAGGAAACAATCTTTGTTCAATTATCCCATCTGTATCTGCCTTTGGCCGAGCGTTTGAATCTAAGGTCACTTTTGGCGGATGTCAATGACACGATCTTTAAACACAATTACAGTACCGAATACTTGATCATCAAAAAAGCGGTAGAGGCATATTTGAAGATTGATGATTATGGGAATGTTGAATGGATATTGAATGATATGTATCGTTTCTTCTCGCAGGAGATCGTAGGAGAAAAGGGCATAAAGGATAAGGATGCGGTTGTGGTTGTGGATAATAAAAAGTTGTCATCTATCTTTGAGAAGCTGACATCACCGCAAACGAAATATAAAAATGTCTCTGAACTTCCGGATGTATTGCGGCTGATGATCATTGTCAGTGATCCGCACGAGGCGTATTTGGAAGTGTACAAGAAGTTAAAGGAGAATTTGACGCACACGAAATATAAAAAAGAAGTGAAAATGGGATACAATGCGATCCATGTGGCATTTGAAAAGGATGACATCAAATGGGAGCTGCAGATCCTGAGCCATGAAGATTATAAAAAATACCGTTATGGTTTGGTCAACCGGTTCCGGTCTTTGGGGCCGGGCGTAAAAAGCCATTGGGTTTACAAGTTAGAACGGATTCTGGCTGATCAGGGTATGGAAACACAAAGATTGCTGAACGATGAGATAGAATTGACACCCGCGCCGGAAGAAAATCTGAACAGGCTCTATGCGTCTTTAAGGGATCAGAGATTTGTGATCTTTTTACGCAAAACAAAACGGGCAAAATATACCTTATCGGTTGTCGCGTTGCCCAAAGATTCTACCATGTACGACGTTGCCATGCATAAGGATATCGCGCTTGATGAACAATATAAAGGGCTGATCCTAAGCTATCGCAACGTGATCCCGGCCAGAGAAAAGAGATATACGTTGCTCAAAGGCGGATCGTTTTTGCGGCACGCGTATCGGATCTCAACCGGCCTTGTCTTGGAGCCGAGATATTCAGGAGAACCCGTACCGTTATTTGGTGAGTCAGACGAGGATGTCCATTATACGATTGGCCTGGCGAAACTGATTGATGGATTGAAAATGAATCGAAGTAAAATGCGCTTAGCTCTTCATAAAATGGAAAGGGAAAAATCCGGAACAAGGGCTTCTTTGATAAGCCAGGGTTATGCGCGCCTGCAAAGGGTGTTCGGAAGGGCTTCGGTTGATACAGCCAAAGATCTTATAAAGGAATTTGCGGATAAAGCCGGATTTATCAGTCAGGCCAAAGGCATGTTTGGAAGCCTTAAAGCGAATTTGGATGAACTGTATATCGCGATCGCTCTGGATATTATTGATCCGGAAGAGATTTATTCCTTTGTTTATGACAAGATCGCTTTGACCATTCTGGTTTACGGAGTTGTGCGCAGCGATTTTGAAACGGATGTTAAAGGGGCCCTTAAAGGAGCTCTCTCAGTAGAGGTCAAGATCAACTCCCGGCCGGAAAAGCATGCGACGCAGGGGATTTATGAATTTATGATTTCAGGGTTCCAATATATTACCAATAGCGATATTTACAATGCGCTTTCTAAGGTTGACGGGGCGCTTTCCGCTGAGATCATCCGAAGTAAGGAAGTCAAAGAATTGCATGCCCCCAATAACCGTCCTTTGAACGTGCATGGGGCCAAAAACAATAATCACAAAAATCGTAAGAACCGGGGAAGCCGCGGCGTACACACTGAGCAAGAGATCCAACAGATAATCAACCAGGCACGTAAAGAGAACCGTGTCTATAGTTTTGATGAAGCTCAGCAGATCACGTTCCGCAGGGCTGAAGCCGCGGTTCATCCGTATTTGAAAGAGTTGATTGCGCAGTATTACATCACAGGGCCGCCGGTTGTGATCCGGGCGTTTAAGGCCATACAAACATCCACGATTACTTTCGGCGCCTATATTATGGATAATACGTTTTTTGTCGAAACCCCGTATCTTGATGCATCCCACCCGCAATACATGACCCCTGAAGAAATCCTTCTGCATGAAAAGATTGAGCATGTTTCCAACCATGAGATCGCTGTTGAGTTGACCAAGAGGTTATTGATGCAAAAATGGGAAACAACGATCATTACGGAAAATCAAATTCGGGTGGAACAAGGGACCGTCAGTGTGGGCGCAAAGGCCCTTGACACCATTATCGAAAAAGACCGGTCCACCGTCAGGTATTTCAGGGTCGGGGAAATTATGGTTGTTGCCAAAAACGCAATACAAGGTCGGCCGATCCCGTCGCAATTGAAGAATAATGTGTTTGTCATCGAGCATGAACATCAGTTCGCGCTGTATTTATTGCCAACGATTATGGGGCTTTTGGAAGTTGATCTTAAAGGGAAAGTGGTTGAGGTCGATGGAATCGCCACAGGGATCCTTTCCTTAATTATATTAAGCCTGGGAGCCAAAAGGGTCATCGGGATAGATTATGATGCCGAAGCCTTAAGCGATGCCCACGCTATTCTTGTCGAAAGGGGACATCAAGGAAGACTTCTCAAAGGAAAAGACTGGAAGGCCTATGCCGCGGCGGATGAAGATGCTTATGTCCTGATCGAGGAAGATTTACGTCAATGGTATGGCGCTGATCGGTCCCTTCGAAGAAAGGTCATGGGTGAAAACGCGAAAATTCGTATTTCTAACATGGGTCCCCATTATGAAATTCAAGAAGTTTTCTTCGCGCATGTGCTTGATCCGAAGGAAGAAGTCCAAACGGTTCTCGCAGGAGGATATTTGGAATTTGACTTGGTGGGCGCAACTCATTACAGCGCCAAGACCGATGCCATGCAGTTAGCTCACAAAGGGTGGCGTGTCGGTATCGCGATCCATGAACAAGGGCAAAGGGCGTTCACGCAAATTATTGCGCAAAAAGGGTCCGCGAAGAACAAGGCGGATTTAAGAGGCTGTACCGGCAAATATACAGAGGCACAAATCCATGAAATGATAAATGCCGCCAAAGCAGATAATCGTGTTATGGATCCAGGCAGGCGGTTGGCGGCCCGGTTTGCAAAGACAAACAAGCTTTCAGACACCTATATTCAACATTTAATCGCAGAGGGCAAGATCACACAAGCGGTTCCCGTCGATGCCTTGCAATTGATCCATACCGACAAAGTGACTTTTGGGGCCTATATTATCGGCCAAACCCTTTATGTGGAAACAGCGTATATGGCTTATCGCCCCATGGAAATCATTTTGGTGCATGAGAAGATTGAATATTTTACCAATCATTTTGTGGCGGAAGAATTCACCCAGGCATTGTTAGCGGGTACAGAATGGATCGAGAAAGACATAGAATGGAAGGCGACCCAAAAAAGGCGCTATGAAAAATGGCTTAAGGTTAATACCACTGGCATATATTCACAAACAGCCAGAGGAGGATCAAGTTTATTGCCGCATGAAAAACCTGTATTGGCTCAAGGCATTATGGATGAGATCCAGGGTAAACTGGCACTTTGGGGAATGAAAATCGAGCATTTGGGTTACATTGCCTATGACTCTCCGGAAGCCCGCATAGCCATTCAGTTCTTATGTGACAAAGGTTCCATGAATATGGCCAGGGCCTTGTATGAGCTGTTGGTCAACCGCAAGGTCAAGATCGCTCCGTTTGAAAGTTTTGTGAGGACCGAATATGAAGTGAATGGTCAGGAATATATTATCCTTTCCGATTGGGATGATTATAAATGGCAGCCGGGAATCTTGCAGCGGGCCTCTTTAATGGTGGGACAGGTCGGTTCTCTTCAGAGTGTTCTTCATTCATTACCGGATGCCGAAGAAGAGTTCTTGCAAGGCCGGGATGTTCAGGCCCTTAATATGTTTAGAGAGATCCAGTTTTTATCCGCTTATCACGGAAAGATTTTGCTTGAAGTGAAAAGTGATTCTTTTCCAGCCTATAGACTTATCCAGGAAGGCGTGAAGGCTATAATTACTCCGGGGGAAAATACGATCTTTATTATAGATTCTGCCATTAATCATAAAGATCAATATACTGACGGTCATACCGAAAGGGTCGCGAATTTATCAATCAGGACCGCAAGCCGCATGTATGATCGGGGATTTAATTTTAATGCGGAAGATTTCAATACGGTGTTGGAGAATCTTTATGTCGCAGGCCGCTTACACGATATCGGAAAGATCGCGATAGCGGATCATATTTTGCAGAAGGAAGAGGGGCTGAACGCCAAAGAACAGCATAGCATGCAACTGCATACGCTCTATGGTCATGAGATCTTAAGCCAATTAATGAATATGGATCATGGGGCCGCGATTGTGGCCCGTTCGCATCATGAACGTTGGGATGGCACAGGCTATCCGGACGGACTTAAAGGGGAGGCGATTGATATACTTGCTTCTATTGTCGCGGTCGCCGATACCTATGATGCCATGCGGACAGACCGCCCCTACCGCAAGCGATTAACCGTGGATCAAGCCGTCTGTGTCATAGCCGAGGGCAAAGGCACGCAATTTCATCCGGATGTTGTGGATGCCTTCCTGGATCTGCACGCCATGGGGATTATCGAAGATGGTTATAAGTATGAGTTGAAGAAATCCAGGACACAAGGATATGTTTCTGAAACCATTGATCTGGGAGATTACATTCATTCGGCATGGAAGATGCGCTGGAACGGGCAGCAGGGCAAATATGGATTTTTAAGCCAGGCAAAGATGGCGGAAGGACTCAGACAGTTCTTGCACTTGACTGATGCGCAAGATTCCGGAGAAAAGACAAAAGATAATAAGATTATGCCGCTACGGGGCATCAACCTACCGTGGCTGGTTGGAAGAGATGAAGAGCATTCCTCCGTAGCGGCAGATATGATCCATAGAAGTCAGTATGATCTTTCGCCAAAGAAAATATCGTATGAGCAACCGCTGCAGGAAGACAACCTACCGTGGCTGGTTGGAACAGAGGAAAATGATTCCCGTGTTTCTGCAGCGGACCCTGCTCATATGGTGCAAGCCATCCAAAGAAACCGACGAAGAGAATTTGCTGCGCATGAGGCGTATCGCTATGCGGTCTATGATGAGATTCTTATCCTGAAATATTTATCCGCACACGGGCTCTTGCACGGCAGAGCCTTGGTGCCTTGTTGCGGCGCGGATGCGTTACCCGCGATGTTCACCGATACGGTATTTGTGAATCAAATTCCGACACGAAGATTGATGATCGAACTGTTCGAAGGCGCCAAGCGGCTCTTAGGCCAAAAAATGGATTTCATTGACAAACAGACATTCAGCGGCCGGTTAATGTTCAAATCCGAAAACGATATCGGCGGCAATATCTTTGAAACGCAGGTACTTTTAGATGTTTTATCCCAACAAGGACCTTTCAGCACATTGGTGCTTAAGGATGCCATTAAGTGGGCGAAAAATACCCGCGGCCGGGCACTTGCAGAGAATCATACCTCTGATCAGCTAAGAGAATGGATAGGCGCGTTAAGCCAAGCCGGTGTGAGCACGGTGGTCTTGTTCAACACAGATACGCGTTACGTTCCGGTATTTGAGGCGGCCGGGTATCAGCAGCAGGCACTGGATGCGGCCCTGGAAGCAACCGTGAATCACGGGAAGAATCCTTTTGGAGAAAATCATTATATCCCATCGGCGATCTCCCCGACGAATCCACAGTATTTTGAATACGTGCACGGGCTTAAGGTAATGCGTCTGCAAAAGCCAGAGTCATCCAAGCCAACCCGATTCTACGGCACGGGTGTTGCCGAGTTGTCGGCGGTGTTTGGATTGGCGCAAAATCCGGCGGTATCTTCCTACTTATTGATCGGGTTGTTGGCCTTGGGTGTTGTTTCGGTGGCAGTCATGATCGCCATGGGTATCCGCGAGTTCAAGAAAGAACGGCGTGAACACGAAGCAGAGCATGGCGACGCGTACCGCCACGTTCCGTTGTCAGAGATGTATGTAAAATCAAAAGTCTTCTTGATTTCATTGATCCCTGTCAGCGCGTTAGTAACATATATGGTTTGTTCTTCTGGGTTCAATATGGTCGAGATGAATCCTGGGGTCTTTTTCATCATGACAACGAGTACTATTCTCACGTTAGGTTACGCGGTATGGAGTGTTCTGTTGTGGTACATGAAATATTGTCAATTTACTAACATTCGAGAATTTGTCCGCGAATGGAGTTTCACAAAAACCATGGGTGTTACAACGCTTATAACTACTCTGTTCATGGAAGCGATGACCATTGGTCAGTATTTTAGTGAATTTGTGATTGTTTTCCCGGCTGTGATGATGACGGTTGCCGCTTTAGTCGAGACAACGAAAAAGCACAATATCCCGGCACGAAAGTCACAGTTGTTTGTCCCCGCGGTCATGGGGCTTGTCTTGGGGATCGTCACATATGCGAACACGAACGTGATCTATCCCGTGGTCAAACCGATCCGTGATTCCTGGGCCGCGCAGTTCTTCGCCAATCAGTTCAATGATTTATTAGCGGTGCCGTTATTCGTGATCTTCACCCCGATGCTGATCAGCATCGTCAGCACGATTCTTCGCAATATGGATCCTCTCAATGAAACAATGGCCAAAGGGAAGGCATGGGCGCAACAGCGGATCCCGCATAATTACACGGGCATCGCCCGCCGTTTTTACGCGCGGCCGCGCAACATTGGCATCGCGGCTTTGGGCTGGGCTACTCTGTTGACGATTGTGTGTGAGGTGTTGGGCATCACATCCACGCCGGATGTCGTGGACGCCGTCATGTATTTTATTGGCGCTATTGTCTTTATGGGGGTTCATAAGCTTACGATGGATAAGTTTTCAGGGAAAAGTCATCGTTTGGATTCAGGCGTTAAAAGACATAACCAAGCGCCGGTCGCGCAAGAGGACAGAGGACGGACAAAGGGCCCTGATTCAAATAAGCTAAGCGGAACAGCGTTACCAATGATGTTTGTCTTTGTGCTTGAGAAATTCAGTTATTTAGACATCTTCTTTAGTGTCCTCATCAGTGTATCTGTTGTGTGGGCATTAGTGGCCGCCTTTAAGAAATTCAAGGTTAAGCAAATCATCAAAGATTTTACAACCGATTTGTATAGCTCTTTATTAAAGCACAACCGCAATTATCAGTTGTTAATGAAAGGGTATGAAAGAGATTTCACCAGAGCCTATTTCGCATGGGTTAACGCGTATTATCAGAGGATGCAGTCTTATCCTGAAACCGTAGATCAGTTAAAATATTTCCTTTATTTCGCGAAATATCAAAAACCTAATGCTGTTATCCTTGATTATAAGATGGTGAGAAGATTGCTGGATCACTCGTTCTTGAAACAGAACACGTTGAAACCGATTGAGCAGGCTTTCATTTATGAATATGCTTATCGGATATTGCAAAATCACGCGAAGATGACCGAAGGAGAGAATGGGTTTAGCTTTAATGACCGTTCCTTGGAGTATTTTATTCGTAGGAATTATTTAGTTTCTCTCAAAGAAAAAGAATTGGAAGAGCTTTTCGCTTCGGACTTCTTTATCGAGATCCTTTTGTTGAGGAAGATCAAGGTGGTTTGCCCTAAAGTCGTGAAAAAACATCAAAGGTGGCAGGCAGAGATTATTCTGGAATACAAACATTTTCGCAGAGGCTTTTTTAAGGATGTGCTCAGGGCGCTTAAAGATGAGGTAGACGTTATCTGGATAGAGAAATATTTACAGGATAATAAAAGGGTTCTTCGATTAGGGATTGAAGGCAGAACAAAGAAGAAAATTTTGAGAGCGATCGATAACGTCAAGTACACCCCAGATATTATTGACGCGGATTATGAGCGCATACGTACATGGAAAGGTTTATTAGAATTTCATATTGATAATGAACAGGGAAATCTTTTCAAGGTTATTGATATCCTTGATTCTTTCGATATCCAGCTGGGATCATTGTTAACGCCGAATATTAAAAAGGCGGGCGAACCGGTCAAGTTTACTTTTGAGGTCAACGTGCCGGGGCGGTATTCGCAAGCCGGCATCTATAATTTATTGTCCCAGGCGCTGAAAAGGGTTCTGTCTCAAGAGCCCGGACGCGATGAAATCGATTTTGTCGAAGGGAAGATGGTTCCGCGGTTATTATTCCATATGATTCATGATATTGGTTTAACTTTTAGTGACACAGAGATCGGATTATTTACAAAAGCGTTTGAGATCATTTCCCGTAAAAATATCAGCCGGTCACGCAAAGACCGCAAGAGTTCGGCTATCAGCCATTTTACGGACATTATTAAGATCCTTGTCCTGGAGCTGGGAATTGAAAGAAAGGATATCCTGCTGGCCGCGGTATTGCATGATTCGGTTGAAGATGGAGATGCTACCTTAGCTGAGATTGAAGCGATTTTTGATAAAGAGA